>CALDQI010000599.1:0-18495 GCA_937911635.1 uncultured Pseudomonadota bacterium
AACCCAGATTTACCTGCGACCCATCTACATACCCTAGTACACCAGCCTGATCGAGTTGGGTATCGTCATCTCCATCATCCAAACCTGGAGGACGATTTTGAATATCATTCCACTGTTCCAACTCTTGTGGTCCAACCCAATTTCCATCGCCATCAATGACCGGAATCCCGTTGACGGAAATATCACTGGCGTTCACAGTACCGCCATCCAAGTTTTCTGCGAGTCCAGAGATGTTTGCATACGGAACGGACTGAATGGGATGTGCTGGAGAGAGAGTATCCCCATCGACCGAAAGTTCCATCCAAAGTGGATAGGCTGCAAAGATGGTATCATCAAGTGGATTGCTCTGTTCGTCTTCTCCCAAGTTCACCGAATAAAAACCGTCTTGGAACTCCACACTGAGTGACTCTTCCCAGAGCGACGCATCTGAATCATCCAAAATGCGAAATGTCAGTTCATGCTCTCCAATCAACCCCATCCCGTCTTGATCAAGAAGACGACCCTGATGGTTGTATTGAAGAGGAACAGCTGAAGCGATGGAGGATAGCAATAAGTAAAGCATGGTAAACCCTATGTGGCCGAGCAGGAGTATTAATTGGATGATTTAGTGATGTTGGTCATGGGACCCGGTTGCCAAGTGATGGATGCACTGGAGGCCTCTGGGGCCGTAGCGATATCCATCGGTGCAAAACAAAAGACACCGCGTACAGTGTTCCCTTCGACAATACCGCCACTCGAACAGATTGTCGTGTTGATCTCGTCACACTGCGTGTCGGAGCCTGGGTAAATATCGGCATTTTGATCATTGCAGTCATTGGTGGTGATAACGTATCCATCTGGAGTGGAACACGCATCAGTCGTGCTTTCGTTGTCTCCAAAACCGTCACCATCACTGTCTAAATAGTATGTAGTGGTGACGCCTTCATCGATTTCCCCATCGCAATTGTTGTCTATACCATCACATATTTCGATAGCACCGGAATTGACTGCAGCATTGTTATCATCACAATCTTCTTCGCTCGCAAAACCATCACCGTCATTGTCAAGAATGATCACAGGGGCTTCTTTATTCACACGCTCTGAACGACAGGCACCAAGGAACAATACTATACCAATCCACATTCTGCCTCCTCGAATCTTGTTCACAACATACATATATCGCGACTTAAAAGATACCTCAACAGTATCTGTATCACATTCATCGTATATTATTACCGGACTTCCTATATAGAAACCCACTCTCGTTAATGATTTGCGTATTTATACACACAAGTAAGATGCAACAAATATGGTGCTAGCAGAGATTCTCGTTGCTTGTTTCTAGTAAACACCTTCAATGAAACATCATCATAGATTCAAAACAATACGAATACACCGAATATTTTACGTATGAAAACCATTCTCTCATGACCGTCTAAGAACATCATCCACTTCTAGAAGGATTCTCTACTATCTAGACTTGCATATTCAATAATCTAAGCACTTTAGTCTTTCGACTTTGCATCCTTCTTACTGGCATCAGGTGCAGCTGCCTCTTCAGAAGATGGCTTTGAGGGTTTTGTATCCTCAGGCTCTGGAGTTTTTTTAGTATCCGTCTCTGTTGCAACATTGTTATCAACCACCACCGGTTTTTTACTTATAATACTCAACTCATCACCAGAGCAATCTGCATACTTTTCAGATTTTTCCTTGTCAGAGACCTCTTCATTCTCTTGAATCACACATTGATCAGATATCAGCGAAAACTGACCCTCCACCGTGTGACAACATTCATTCAATTTTGAAACTCTATCGATACAAGTTGGATAATCTTCTCTTTCTTTTGCTTCTGAAGATGGACCCGTACATTCTCCAGAAATTGGAGCAAAAGTTCCTTCGAGTATGGAACAACATTGTCTTTGAATATTACTCTCTTCTGCATTGAGTACAAACTTTCCTATCACTACACCCGATCCCAAAAGTCCTATCCCTAAAATACAGAAGAATAAAGTATCTGTTGGAAGGTTCAACAAACTTGATGGCATTTTTTCAACAACTTTATTCATGAGAGATGGCGTCATTACCAATATAAGCAAAATCCAAATCAAGAAAATAAATAGCAGCAACATCGCACTCTCCGTATATAAAACACCAAATTCAAAAGTTCATATGCTATCTGATGTATATAACATATTTGTCAAACATGGTGTTAAAATAACAACACATGTCCATCGAATAGAGGTACTCTTAAGCATACCTCTATACATCAACATGCATAGAATAGAGACAATACCTTCAATCATTTTGAGCCACTGTCCCACTTGAGTAAACCCCAAGAAGTTGCTATTAAATAGATTGTTCATTACAAATATTGTTACCTATCGTGATTGTAAGAGGTAAATACATGAGTGATTTATTTGAAAACCCAATGGGTCTATGTGGGTTCGACTTCGTCGAATTCACCGCTCCAGAAGAAGGAATCCTTGAGCCCGTTTTGCTGTCTATGGGATTCACCAAAGTTGCCAAGCACCGTTCAAAAAATGTCCATTTGTGGCGGCAAGGCGGCATCAACATGCTCACAAACTACGAGTCTGGAACGCCTGCAGCATACTATGCTCGTGAACATGGTCCATCTGCTTGTGCAATGGGATTCAGAGTCCGAAACTCAGCGAAAGCCTTTGAACTCGCAATACAAAATGGAGCCGAACCGGTAGATATCGAAACAGGATTTAGCGAGCTGAAAATCCCAGCGATAAAAGGGATCGGCGGCGCTCTCATCTATTTCATCGATCGCTTCGAAGAAGGCCGCTCGATCTATGACATCGACTTTGAATTCATTGAAGGGGTCGATCGCAATCCCGTGGGATGCGGATTCAACGTCATCGATCACCTTACTCACAACGTCTACAAAGGGCGTATGGATTACTGGGCTGGATATTACGAGAGACTCTTTAACTTCAGAGAAATTCGCTACTTTGACATTAAGGGTGAATACACCAGTTTGATATCTCGGGCTTTAACAGCTCCAGATGGATTGATTCGCATACCCCTCAATGAAGAAAAATCTGAAAAAGTCGGTCAGATTGAGGAATACCTACGGGAATATAAAGGCGAAGGGATTCAGCACATCGCGTTTTCATGCAATGACCTCATCGAGTGCTGGGATCGTCTTAAAGCATGCGGCGTCGAATTTATGACGGCACCTCCAAGTACCTATTACGACATGCTCGAGAAACGTTTGCCTGATCACGGTGAGCCCACTGAAGAATTGCGTGCGCGCGGGATTTTATTGGATGGAACCACAGAGAACAATCATCCAAGACTCCTCCTACAAATATTTTCGGCAAAGGCAATCGGACCCATCTTCTTTGAATTCATTCAGCGTAAAGAAGACGAGGGGTTCGGTGAAGGAAACTTTGAGGCCCTGTTCAAGTCCATCGAACGCGATCAAATGAACCGTGGTGTTCTCTAAGAATCAATACAGGGAGCATCCATGTCTGTAAACCTAAAGAGAATTCATCGCGTTGCTTATCGGTGTCACGACGCCAAAGAAACGGTCGAGTTCTATCAGCGTGTCCTCAGCATGGACTTTCAACTCGCCATCGCTGAAAACGAAGTCCCCTCGACCAAAGCACCCGATCCCTACATGCACGTATTTCTTGATGCTGGAATGGGGAATGTCTTGGCATTCTTTGAACTGCCCAACTCACCAACAATGGGTCGGGATGAACAAACGCCACTTTGGGTACAACACATCGCTTTTGAAGTCGAATCGATAGAGGCTCTGCTTGAGGCAAAGACCCATATTGAAGGGCAAGGCTTGGACGTGCTTGGACCCGTCAATCATGGAATCTTCAAATCGATTTACTTCTTCGACCCCAACGGTCACCGCATCGAACTGGCTGCCCACACAGGCACAGCAGAGCAGATGAAGATGTTGCACGATGTGGCACCCCTGATGCTCGAAGAGTGGTCACAAACCAAACGCGCTCCCAACCACGCTGCTTGGCTGCACGAAGGATAAACGTACGAAAGTGACGTCGACCTTCAGGTTCTATTGGCCTCACACCATCAATCCAATCTCTGCACACAGCGAAATCCAATCGACCCATCGAAACTTGGTATGTGCCCGACCCAAAATGAATTGAGGGTGGATTCACCACCAGAGTAAAAGGACCCGCCGACTTTGGCACCGACAGCCTCACCATCTCTCGACTTGTCCCACACAATTCGATTGCCCCATAGTTTAACCGGCAGCAATGAACCAGGTTCCGGTATCTTTTCACCCTGACGCACATCATTGCTTTGATACCAAAGATACCCTTTTCCTGCCGTCAAACAGTCTTTAGAAATCGATTTTCGAAGCTCTACAGTGAGTAAATCCTGATCCAACGCCAGCCCTTTCATATCTACACAGACAGCATTGTACTGCAGTTTCGCCAAAGTACCTTCCCTAACCTGAATCAATGTTTGCGATACTTCAACCCCATGACCTTGTGCCTCAACGTACTTGACCCAAGCTTCTCGGGTAGCCGTTTGTTCCAAATCCACCCATTCCCAGGCGTTGCCAATTTGGTCATAGACGCCGTATTCGCTCACACAACCGTTCATACTTCCGGAAGGCTGAACAGTCTTCCACGTACCGTGTGTCTTCGGAGAATCTAGAATGCATCGTTCTTCGTGAGATTCTCCCCACGGATATGTTCCACCACCGCCTGCTCTTTTCCATTCCGTGTGATTGATCAATCCAAGCGGTCGTCCACCGACAATCGTTTTTTGACAGGCTTCTTGTGCGGCGACAAAAGACACATGAATGTCCGGAACTTGACCTTGTTCAAACACTGCAGTGCCGTCTTCAGAAATCTTAGCCTCAAAGGGTTGTACACAAAACTCAAGGGTTTCTTGAGGGACCGATGCAAAGCCCTCGGGACACTCCTGAGAGAGAGTACCACGCGAACCACATCCCATACCAATGATAAGGCACCACATCCCACTCATACAACGCACAGCCATCACATCGGGTCGGATACGCATCTAAATCCAATCGAGCCATCAAAGGACGGTAAGTGACCGAGCCACAATGACCGTAGAATTGTGTCCCCACCCGAGTAATATGCCCCTCCAACTTTAGCACCCAAAGGCTCTGCGTCCCGAACTTTGTCCCAGACCACTCTATTGGCCCACAATTCTACAGACAATACCGAGCCCGGTTCTGGAGCTCTATCGGGCTCTCCTTCTGCACTCTTACTCGCCAGTGGATCAAACCACAAATATCCTTTGCTTCGAGTGGTACAACTTGGAGAAATCGGTTCTCGAAGATTTGCAATTAGTTTACCCTCATCATCGATCGTCAGTCCCTCCATAATCACACAAAAAGATTGGAATTTGAGTTTATTGGAATCCCTTTCGGAAATGTCAATCCACGATTGATTGACATCGACGTCAACACCGTGTGAGCGTAGATACTCCACCCATTCATCCCGCGTTGCAGTGCTGCCTAAATCCGCCCATTCCCATGCATTTCCGAGCTGATCATACACACCATGTTCACTGACACAATCTTCCAAACTACCTGAAGGCTGAACATGTTTCCATTTTCCAAAAGCGTTGCGGGACTCTAGTACACACACGTCTTGGAACTCATCCCCCCATGGATACTTGTATTGACCACCAGCTTTGACCCATTGATCGTAATTGATGACCTGCATGGGCTGTCCGTTCACCAGCGTCTTCTCACACGCAATGCGCGCACTAAACAAGGATACACTGACATCTGGTGTTTGCCCCTTCTTAGATACCGCGGTGCCATCTTCAGCAATCTTAGCCTCAAAAGGTTGTACACAAAAATCCGGATTGCTCTTGGGAACGGGTACCAATCCTGTTGGACACTCTTTTGCTTTGTCCAGACTGCACGCCGACACTATCAACCATATAAACATGCCCCTAGGCTAGCATGTTTGCCCAAACAATCGCTCGAAAATTATATTCCAAGTCTCTATTTTACATGTAACCTATGGCAAAATTAGTACCGTTCCCGAAGTCGACGCCAACTGTTCGCGCATCTCAAAAATATCTTGATTGCTCATTCCGACGCAACCATCAGTTCTCGGAAAAATGAAGATACTATCTTGTGGTAAAGTACCACCAATTTTCGGTATGTTTTTCCAGGTTCCATGAATTAAAATCTGCCCACCCATCTTGGTGTCATCCAGTGGACGCAACTTTTTTTTCTCGGCTTTGGTAATCGCGTTGTGTTGATCCTCAGACAACAACCCTGCTTTCATTCCTCTTTTGGCATCCAATGTATTGGGGTAATTGATCCACAAAGAACCATAATAACTACTGACACTCGAATGATCTGTAAATGTATACAACCCTTCTGGTGTCTTCTGGTCTCCTTGCTCTAACTTCGTCCCTATCGGATCTTTTCCCAGTGAAATCGGCCATGAAAGATAAGCATTCTCCTCATCTTGTACCAAATCTCCCTTCTGAACCAAATAAATACGTCGGGCACTCTTGTCGACCACCAAGGATGGCTTGTTCTTACGTACTTGTTTCAAATCGGTCTCCGACAATGTAACCTCATACACTGGAGAGTCTGCATAGTACAAATGATATCCGATCACGAAAACACCCAATAACAGAACAACAAATAAAATTCTTCTTAACCATGTACTCATCTCAAAAATCCTCATTAATAATGAGTCGACCTATAAAAAATGTCCTATAAATAATATACCACACTTGGAGCTGTCATGCCTGAAGGACCAGAAGTACGACGCAGTGCAGATCAAATTGAACGGACTATCGCCAATAAACCACTCTCGTGTATATTTGAACACCCGGTATTGAAAGGGGCGTCGAAACATTTTAACGATGTCGTGCTAACAAGTGTCGATACATATGGAAAGGCTTTTGTTCTCAACTTCTCGAATGAACAATCCATTTACGTGCATCTACAACTCTATGGTCGTTGGAAGACCGGTCGACTTAAGAGTTACAAACCATCTCGTCGCACTCTAAGATTCCGGTTGGAAACGGACACACACTATGCCGAACTGTACTCCGCTACTGACATTGAAATCCTGCAAACCAAAGATGTTTTGAAACACAAGTTCATCCAAAAACTCGGACCCGATTTATTGAAAAAGGGCTATATCGCCAGTCACATTTCTCGTCGACTCAATAAAACCACCTTTTCCCGTCGCACATTGGGTGCACTCTTACTGGACCAATCTGTTTTTGGGGGTCTAGGGAACTACCTCCGTTCAGAAGTTCTTTTTCGTTCGGGTCTGATGCACAATCGAAAGTTGAAGGACCTCAGTAAAGAAGAACGCACCCTACTTGCGAAGATGATTCACGATACGACTCATCGAGCCTACAAAACTCGTGGGATAACCTTGGATGATCAATGGGTAGAACTTGCCAAGACGAAAGGACTGCGGAGAAGTCAATACCGACACTTTGTGTTTGATCGAGAGTCGGAATGCTGTTGGATTTGTCAAACCTCCATTGAGAAGATTCAAGTATCCGGTCGACGATTGTACTATTGCGGGGAATGTCAGGCATAGCCTTTGTATAAACTAAGTGTGCTCAATCGATTGTGGTAGATTGAGTACACCATGAAAAGACTCTCTCATACATTTGACGCCCTGTTTGAACACAAACGCGATTCTATTGTCCGCGTTATGGAGCTGTTGCTACTATCGTTGCTGATGCTGTCAGCCAGTATACATCTCCTTATCAATACAGTGTTTGATGGCTCTGTCCCTCCCGAAGCACAATGGAGGATTTTTGCTCCGGAATATTTCACCTTGACCATTGCTTATGGCTTGATGCGTACAAAGTGGCTCAAGCTGGCAACACACATGTTTTTGTTGGGCATGATCATTACTCAGATGTCCGTCATCTTCTTCGTGACTGGTCCCATGTCTTACATATATGTTTCTTACACGAATGTTGTTCTGATCGCTGGACTCATCTTAGGACCAACCAGCGCGGCTTTGTACACCATTGTCATCATCTCACTAATGTACATCTACTTCCGTGCTATTCAATCTGGACAGCTAGACGTGATGTTGCTTGAACATCTTCCTTACGCGACACAACTAGAAATGATAGTCGTTCAGGCTTGTATGCTGTTTACAGGACTGACGGTATCATACTTTATCATTCGACAATCTAGACTGCATCATCAGATGATCAAAGAACAAGCCCGCACGAAACAAACTCTACAAGACTTACAACAGGCAGAAGCCTTAAACGCAATGCGGGCCAAACAAGACGCCATGATTGGATGGATGGGGCAACAATTTATTCAAACTGAATACCCTCAGTCTTTTTTTGAAACCACTTTGCCTCGGGTATTTGATACCATTTCACTGCAACATTTGATGATCAACGACTTAATAAATCACCAAGATATCGTCCTAGCTAGTAAAGATCCGTCAACAGGACTCGTAAGCATTCGATTTCTACGAGAAGACCTCGGGCAAAAACCTCTATTAGACAACTATCACCTCTATTTACGAAAGCTGATTGAGACACACTGCTCTGTTCAACAGGACAGCGTCATACAAATTCATCGATCAGACAACGATACCAGCAAGGGAAAATCCTGTCAGATTGTCACCATATCAGAAAATTCACTTGAACATGCCGACACCTTTTTATCAACGCTATCGAACATGTTTACCGCTGTTTTACAAAGAGCCGAAACAGAGTCGCAACTCCGACAACTACAGAAGATGGAAACCTTAAATAGAGTTGCGGGCAGTGTTGCTCATGACTTCAACAATCTTCTGATGTCCATTATGAGCAGTACAGATTTTGCCCTCAGTCAAGTAAACCAAAATGAAGCACTGCACGATACATTGCTTCAGATCAACTGGGCTTCCGAACGCGGTAAAGCTCTCACTCGAAAGCTCTTGTCCTTTTCCAGATCAGAATCTTTTGAGCCCAAACCAGTCTGCGTACACACCATCATTCAAGAAATGACTCCGATCATTAAACAGATCACAAGAGACAACATCAACTTCCAAGTCCAATACTTCACCTCTGATGCACACATCCAGATTGATCAGCAAGACTTCGAAAATTCATTGCTGAATCTGATCATCAATGCAAGAGATGCAATAGACAATACGTCAAAGGACAATCGTTCGATTACCCTTGTTATTGACACTTCTGAGGGCGATGTAAATTCGACAGTGTCCCTTTCTATATTGGATACAGGATCTGGCATACCAAAATCCGACTACGATAAGATATTTGACCCCTTCTATACTACAAAATCAAACGGTACAGGACTGGGACTCAGCATGGTTCGTTCCGTTGTTGAACGAGCAAATGGTACCATCGAGATCAAAAGTTCAACAGAGGGTTCTACCATCACCATGATATTTCCCTTGATACAATCCACGCAAAGTATAGAAGTGGATACAGTTCAACACACATCTTCTAAGACTCCCTTATACACTCTATTGATCGTTGACGATGAGCCCTTAGTCCGACAAATGCTTGCAGAATACTTGTCTAGACATCAGTTCAACACACACATGGCCGAAAATGTTGAACAGGCCAAAAACATTTTGCTGCGACAATCCGTCGATCTCATCTTATCAGATGTGAATATGCCGGGGGAGAGTGGGATAAGTTTACACAAATACTGTAAACAACAACACCCTAACATACAGTTCATCATGATGACTGGATTTACGAGTGAAGCAATTGATGATTCCATCATAGTCTTATCCAAACCCATGCGTATGCCGGCATTACTCGATCAAATACAACACATCATGAGCGGAACTTCAGTCGACGCATAACGGTCGGTTCGATTGCCATCCTACTGCTTTCAATTTGCCAGGCACGTCTATCCTCAAAAGGACAGCAACAACCCTGCTGCAAATCCTAAATCCGAACCAGAACACCCTTTACCCGTCGCCACAAGATTGCTGTACGAGGCATAATCCCCTTTGTAAATCTTGTCTCCTTTTACCGTCGCCAACAAATTACTATAGGACGCGTAGTCCCCTCTATATACCTTCTGGTCTTTTATCGTCGCCATAAGATTGCTGTACGAGGCATAATCTCCCTTATAGACTTTATCGTCTTTGCGGGTACCAATAAGTTTGCTGTACGAGGCGTAATCCCCTTTGTACAACTTATCCCCTTTTACAGTACCCAATAAATTACTGTAGGAGGCATAATCCCCTTTGTAAACCTTACAGTCTCCTGCATGTACTACGAGCATAGTAAACATCACAAGCATATTCTCTCCATCCTTATTAAAATTATAGTCACAGTTTCATATAGCATCTCATTACCCACTACAGGTCTGAGCATTTCAATCCTACTCGGCTGATTTACTCCCGAACCAGTACAGAAGCCTCCGTCCATGGCTGGGTGGTTCCATCAAGCAATTCTGTCGTCTCTATCGAATTGTCCCCAAGCAAGCGTTGCCGTGCAAAAGCAAGTACATAATGATTCAAGATATCCCAAGCCAGATCTGTATCCATCGTTGCACACCCACCAACTGTAAAACTCTGGTGGCACGCATTGGTCAAAGACAACCAGCGAAAATCAATCCCTGTCACGTCATCAAAATGACCTTGGTTTCTGTCTTGCCCATCTTCTGTACCAGAAATGAAGAGCACCGGTGCGTGTACATTTTGATAGCCAGTGTCTCCAAAGAATGCTTTTCTATCCGTGCCCGCCATCGGTATGGCAACAGTCACGCGTGGATCATCCAGTTCATTCGAAGATAACGCTTCGTACTCACTATCAGAACAAGACGTACTTGAGTCCTCTAATCCCTCACCATCGATGCATACTGCTTCGACATTGTCATAGGTGGCCCCGGCGCCTGCCCACGTAGAATAGGAGGCCCCAAAAGAGTGGCCACTCAACACCACAGACCCTGTATGAATCGGATACTCCCACTCAAGCGCCTCCAGCACATTCAGACTTTCCGTTAAGTCTTTGGGACGATGAATGAAGTGGCTTATCGGTAATGGAGAAGAATGATCGACCAACGTATTGTCAATATGATTTGGCGCCACAACAACCCATCCATGGGATGCAAAATGGGACATTAAAAAGGCAGAATTGGCCCCCCATCCTTGATAGCCGTGACTGGACAAATGAACTGGATATCCCTTTTCATAGACAGGATCCGCCGGGGCTGCATCGGCAAACACAGACTCATCTATTCCCATAAAGTATGTTGCTGGGGCACCTGTTGTGTCCAATGTGGGGTACCAAATCTCAATTGGAATTGTGCGTTCTGGTTGATCAGACAACGGTCGATAGGTATGGAGAATCTGAATATGCCCAACATTAAAGGGGCCTCTATCTTTTGGAGACCAGGCTGACCAGTCTACGGTTTCTGTCGATTCTAATGTTCCTGTATCAGGCCGCTTGGAATCGGTACATGACCACAGTGCAATCCAAAGCATATCCCCTCCTCAATATTCTTAGTATGACAGGTTCGGTATCATTCTATTTGGGAATGATGACCAGTCCAACCTATCTTCGAATCAATATACGCCGACGAACTGCTCTTGGAAACATGGACTCTATTATCGGTCCAATATAGAAATCAAGCGACCACTTCTACTTCGTCTCGGCTGACAGCTTTCATCAAATCGGTGTATCGAGCATACTGTTCTGGCATATCTACCCATGTCGTTCTAAGCTGAGACAATAAATCTTTCGCTCGGCGAAAAGCACCAATGAGCATACCCGTAATATCTGTCGGACACGAGAACATCTGCTGAATCTCTGTTAGAGACTTGCCTTCAGCCCACGCTTCACCAATATAAAGCATCTGTGGTTCCCAAACCAATTGCTGCTGAGTCAATCGGGCAGATTCTCGAACGATATCTGAAATAAACACCAGTCTCACATCCCGCATAAGCTCTCGAGTTTGACGATTCGGTTTTCGAAACACGTAAACATTTCGAGGCAATTCAACCACAAGTCCACAGAACAAACCAAACAACTGTCCATCTGTCAGCCCCTCTAAGATACCGATCATAAATAGTTCTGTGACAAATACCTCTTGAATCTGAAAGCACATCAAAATCTTCGCGCCTGCATAAAACGTCCCATCTTCGGCAATGTATTTGTACTTCTTCAAAAAACTCACTCGTGCTTCAAATTCTGCCCAGGTTTGATTCTCCATACTCTGTGCACGATGAACTCGGCGATTGATTTCTTTTCGAGTTTTCTTTTGTGTTTTGTGCGGTGAATGCAGATCAACCAGCTGCAAAAGCTGCTCCTCTAAGCGCTCTGCTTCTTCACGCTCATACTGAGCCTGAAGCTGACGACGCCAAGACAGAAAGGACATCTCAACCAGCTCTCTAATCCGATCGGGGGGATTTCGATGGAGGAGATTGACCACAGAGTTGAATGACAATGAGAATCGAGAGTCTACTGGCTCATAGCTAGCAGACAGATACCCTTTGATCTGACCGTAGAAATCCATATACTCATCTTCATTCATTCTCATGACCACAAGACCAGTCTTATCCAAGCCCCTTCGACCAGCACGACCAGCCATTTGCATGAACTCACGCGTTGGTAATGGAATCATCCCTGTTCCATTATATCGTTCTAGAGAATCAAACACCGTAGCCTTAGCCGGCATATTGATACCAAGAGCAAATGTACCCGTACAGTAGAGGGCTTTGATGAGACGTTGTTCATACAATGTTTCAACCAGATGCTTAATCAGAACATGTACCCCAGCGTGATGAAAAGCGACTCCATATTGAAGCAATTCAAGTACATTTTCTTGAAGGGCGTCCTGTCCACCGGGCATTTGAAGAAACCGATCGACAATGTGTTGCATTTTATCCAACTCATCTTCACTAAGCAGCGTTTTGTGAAGCCAGTGTTTTAAAGAATAAGACAGGTTTTCTGTCTTCGCTCGAGAAAATGTAAAGTACAGATACGGCCACTGCTTTTGAGAGCGCATCATTTTAAAAACATCGATGTGCGTTGTTTTCAGAGATATCTATAATATGGACTTTTTTAGGATCACGTTTGAATATTTCTTTCGTGACCGCCTGACCGATCGTCCCAGATGCTCCAATTATTAGAAAACGAGATGTCTGAATAATCTTGCGCAGCGCATCCTCATAGACAAGAATGTCCGGGACAAAAATATGCTGCTCCCTACCTATCATTTTGAGATCGCTATAACTCACCAATTTTCCCACTTGTGTTGTACGAAATAACAGTTAATTTTTATATCCTCCAGGGTTAAGAGACTGCCAGTTCCAGCTATCCCTACACATATCCTCTAAGTTTAGCGACGTACTCCAACCTAGCATCTCCCGCGCTTTCTTAACCCCCGCCACGCTTGTCGCGACATCACCTGGCCTTCGATCAACTACTGAAAAGGGAACATTCACTTTATTTACTCTTGAGAAAGCAGTGATTAGCTCTAAAACTGACACTCCCAAGCCTGTCCCGAGATTAATCCTCTCCAATCCGGTATTTTTTTGGCACATATTAACTGCCGCTAAGTGTCCCTTCGCCAAATCGACCACATGAATATAATCCCTTACGCCTGTCCCATCGGGAGTGTCATAGTTGTTCCCGAAAATTTTAACCTCAGCCAGTTTACCAATTGCCGTCTGAGCTACATAGGGCATAAGATTGTTTGGTATACCCTTTGAATCTTCCCCTATCATTCCTGATGGATGAGCGCCAACTGGGTTAAAATATCTGAGAATCACAATACCCCAATCGCTATCACTCTTGTATAAATCAGACAACATTCCTTCGATCATATACTTAGATCTACCATAAGGATTTGTCTGCTCTGCCGACGTCATATCCTCGAGCAAAGGCAATGTAACAGGAACTCCGTAAACAGTAGCGGATGATGAAAAAACAATCTCCTTGATCCCGTGATATTTCATTGCAGTTAATAAATTAAAAGTCGCGACCACGTTATTCTCGTAATATAAAATTGGATCCGATACCGATTCACTCACGGACTTCAGGCCGGCAAAGTGAATCACAGTGCGTATATCAAAATTCAGAAAGATCTCGTCAAGCCTATCTTGATCGCGTAGGTCACCCTCTACAATGGTAACAGAGCTCCCAGAGAGCGCAGCAACCCGGTCTAAAGAAATGCGGCTGGAATTCGAAAAATTATCAACAACAATTACATTAAACTTTGCTAACAGAAGTTCCAAAACAGTATGTGAGCCTATATATCCAGCTCCACCAGTGACTAAAATTGACTCCATCGCGGAATTACCTCATCAAGATCTAAGAAAGGTTTGATAAAATCGAGTAATAATCCTATTTGGCATCAGACGAATGAGAAGCCGTGACAGAAGGTATCTAAAAAAACTGAAATAACCGAAATATCCAAGACCGAATACCGCTTTGGCGAAATGGAAATCCTTCTGCAAATAATTGAGGCCGCTACGCCTTCCTCCAATCCCAGAAGCTACTCTCACATGCACAAAAACATCATTTAAGTTCGCCAAGACAAGCTTTTTAGCGATAGCATTAATCCATAAAAAATAGTCTTCATACAGTGGCATATGATCGTAAGTTACTGTGTTGAAAAAACTGTTCCTGAAACAAACAGTAACGTGGTTCATCGGATTGCGAAGCTTCGAAAAATGACAAATCGCATCATAACTCAACGGTACATTTCGAAATTGCCTGCGGTCGCCAACTGAATAGTTAAATTCTTCGATAACGCCACCCACAGCAGACACTTCAGGATGCCCATCCATGTATGCTAGACACCTTTCAACACGAGAAGCAATTGAGATATCGTCAGAATCCAGTCTAAAAATAAAATCTCCTGTACAATGTGCAACGCCATGTCGCAACGCTCGCCCAAGACCTAGATTGGTTTCGAGTCGACATAAATTAATCTTATTAGCCGATTTGGAACGATAACTTTCTAGGACTTGCTCTAATGTATCACCTATTGGGCCGTCACAAACAATGACAACTTGCACATTCAACAGACTTGAACTTTCATTGATTGAAAATAACGCCTCTTCAAGAAAACAAGGAGAGTCTTTTGCATAACATGATATAAGGAAAGAAATATCACGACGTATCATCGTATTAATGCCATATGGAAACCAATACCAAAAAAACAAAACCACAAACCGACTATTTAGTGGGAAGCGATCCCTCTAGATTGACTAACCCTTTGAAACTCTCTCGAAGCATAAGACCGTGCACAACCCAAAAAATTGGAGAGGTTATGTACTCATTAAAGCCTATACCAACAAGAAATATCATATATAAATATTTATATTCATTTACAGCACTAAAAATCGGCCTTATTAAAAACACCAACAATGGGAGAAAAAATACCCCACTGAGAGCTAAATAAGAGAGATAAAAATTATGCGACATCGAAAGCCTTACCGAACCGGCATATGCGTTACCAATATTAATACCAGCAAACTGAACGTAGTTCTCCAAACCGAAACCTGACCCCAGAGGGAAGGTATTTCTGAACGACTCTAACGCAGCAATGGAAAGGTAAATTCTGCGAGTATCATCAAAATCTTCCGAAAAGCTAAACTGCCCCGTTGAAAGGTAGGTAGCGATATCAAAAAAAATCGAGGCGGATGGGAGAAGATAAACGCTCAGCGTGATAACCGAAAGCAAGCTCAAGTATAAGAAAACCCTACTGTGGAATGCTACATAACTTGCATACATCAATAAGTGCATCCTCGAGCCTGTCAATAAGGATGTAGCAGCCAGTAAATATTTGACATAGCGACCCTTTATTACCCGATCATTGATAAACAGATAGTAAATGGAAAAAGTAACAAAAAACGCCACTAAATTAACATTGAAACCGAGCCCTCCATAAAAAGACGCAGGATGAATGCCAAAAAAACTCAGCAGAACAAAGGTTCCGATAAGAAAGAGCCCGAAGTAAGCTAAAGCGTCCTCAATAACAACTGTATTTTTCATATTATATACAACAGCACTGATAAGAATGTTAACGAGCCAAAGACAAGTATAAATAAAGTTGCTGGTGTAGTCTTTCACATAAGGTAGGTGAAAAATAAAAATTAAAACAACCGTAACCATTAAGCCAACGTGACTCGTGTTAAGTTTAAAAATAGAATCCTTTATGAGACAAATTATTAGTAACAAATAAAAAGGATAGTAGACCAACGGAACAAAAATCCTCGACGTGAGCACCGAGACTCCCACCGAAAGCAATAATAAAAAGATTATGGTATTGCGATTAAATTTTGTATCTTTCAAAATAAGAACTCATCATGCTCTCATCAGATACGCAAAAGCACTCAATATTATTTGAACGATAAAAAAAATATAGATCCTTCGTTGATTCTGAAATCAACATTGCCTCATTTTTAGTTACACCGGGGACATTTATCATGATCGGAAATTTAGATAAAAACAGAAAGAACCGTATGATATTTTCACATTTGATGTAGAGCTTGTTATAAAAATTTATGTTAAAATTTATGAGTTTATTTTTGATTATTTTCTGGAGACTCTGATCCTCATAAAAGCGATCAATAACGTTTGTTGATGGTGAGCCTATATCCCACCCGATAAAATATGCTCTCTTACAGTTCAGATACTTGGGCAAATATATTCCAAGCTCGTGCATTATTCCAGGACCCCAAGCGCACTGTCTATCGCCGAGGTTCTGCCATTTTTCGTACTCTCTTGTCACAGATAGGCTACCCTCAGAGTGACATGTAGATTTCACAATATTAAAAAGCACGTCATACATATAATTAGGCGTATAAGAGAACCACGATGGAGATTTAACCATCACCTTTAAAATATCCCTGCCCTTATAGTCGTACCTCTTCAGATTAAAATCATTTAGCAAGTGAATATGTGGAACGAAATCTATAAAATCCAAGGTCTGCTTAACACATACCACAAGCTTCCCACGACAGAAACTCCTCAGCCTTGATTTATCAATAGCTTTAAGAGAGGGACCGGCGCTGATGATCACAATGTCATCGAACTGATCTTTAAATTTCTCTAGCAAAACGTATAACCCTGCATATATGTCTGACGAAAACGAAGTGGGCCAATGCATTTCTTGTGATATTTTTATAATCAACGCACTAACTCAAAATCGGATGATCAATCCCTTAGTAGCGAGTTCTCAGCAACGTCGCATAGGCGTAGAGGCTCTAGGAATTCATCTTATGGCGATAGGGACGTGATCTCAGTTTATTAATTGTAAGCATATAGTTCAACCATGTCGAAAAAACGCAATTTTATATTTAAAGTCCACTATTTATCTCGTAACTGATATACCCAACTCAATATTATTCAGGATAACAAACTAGATTTACACCAAAGATCAGACGACTTAAATCGATGATCCCCAATATCACTAATTTTGTGATCCACGTAGAATAAAATTGACATTTTATAAACCATGTGGAGGAAGGTTGCTATCAGGGGCGCTCAATGCTTTTCAATAACTAAACCTAATACACCCATCAAGATCTTTAACTAAAATTAAAAGAATTTATTTGTTATCCTCATTCACAAAAAATGATACTAATCAGTTCGTTTACTGAATACAAACCGATTTAGTAAATCAGAAAATTTAGAATTACCAGGTAGGTTCCAATGATTATCAAGGGAATGATAGTCAGATAGATCAAAGAATTCTTTGAAATCGATGTATTCTGGAGTCGACGACAAAGCACGGAATTCGCTCCACTTGTTATCAAAGTAACTCGACTCTGTAGGAAGACCTATCTCTTCTTTGATTGGAACCCTCACCACATATACTTTCCGATATAAAGAAAAAATCTCGTTTAAGATCTCGGCTTCTTGATTCGTGAAAGAAGTGGGATAAGAGGACTTACAATATTTACGATCCAACATGATTAACCGAAATTTATACAAACGAAACGTCACTCTTCTTGAAAGAACCTTAATAAGAAACTTGATGAAGAATTTTACGTAATCATAAGCATCTAAGTGAACTTTCCAGCCCATATAATCGAAATAGCTGCCTCCAACCAATCGATGATTGAAAAAACTTAATGATGTAATCAAAACGTTAGGATGATATATGTAGATAAGGATATCTTTTTTACCGCTAATTTCCCTTACTCGGTTCAAATGCTGTTGATTAGAACAGGGAAAGCTTAAATTACACACGCCATCACTTACGTGATTAAACCAGGCCTCTTTGTCCGACACCCCAACAGCAGCCCCGAAGCTAGTACCCAAACAAGTATATCTTTGACCCGAAAAACACTCGCCCCTATATCCGTTTTGGTTTGTCGTTAACGCGAATCCAATTTTTTTAGCATCTACCGATAAATTCGGTATGAACGTCAGATTTGAGTGTCCATCATCAGCTAAAACCTTCAACCATTCAGTGCTTTTTGGTGGAAATTGTATTAATACCATAAAGGAATAAACTCTTTAATAGTGAAAGCGAATACCTAACGATGTATGTTAATATTGGCGTACTGACACGTTTTTTCTGCA
>CALDQI010000600.1:0-2496 GCA_937911635.1 uncultured Pseudomonadota bacterium
CAGCGAGTCCCAAAACAAACAATCTTCATCGAAATATTTTATTTTTGAATGGCGATACCCCATCTAGACCCATTTCCTACTTTGATCAGCCAACACCAGAGCAGCTGTGGACTGCACTCGATGAAGAGTGCTCTGGTGCCTGTGACTATTTGTCCATTCCCCACAACTCTAACTTGAGTGGGGGAAGGATGTTTGCTGCTTACGATGAGATTGATGAAGACATGTTGCAAGAATATGCGCGTCAAAGACTAGAGCATGAACCCTTGGTTGAAATATTCCAGCACAAAGGGTCGTCTGAATGCTCTCCATATGGTCCAGATGAAGAGTGTCTCTTTGAATACGTACCATTCAACAACCTCATCGCCGACAGGTACAATGGCTGGCTGACCAAAAGACCATCGGAGCAAGATTTTGTACGCTGGGCCCTCAAAGAGGGACTTGTTTTTGAATACCATACCGAGATCAATCCGTATCGATATGGTTTTGTCGCCAGTACAGATACGCATCTGGGTACACCTGGACTCGTAGACGAGGAGATGTTTGTGGGGCATGGTGGCGCTGGTGAGTCCTCTTCTGAAGGGCTTGTGGACAGTCCCTATTTCAATCCCGGTGGTCTAACGGGAGTATGGGCAACAGAAAACACTCGGGGGGCTATCTTTGATGCGTTCAAAAATAGAGAGGTCTATGGAACCTCCGGTCCCAGGATTGAACTTAGGTTCTTCGCTACCAGCCAGCCCATAGATGCAGAGTGTGGTACGGATGAATGGCTAGCTCAGGCGTATGAAGGTACAGCTATGGGGGGGATAGGAACCGGACATCGATTCTTCCATGTTTGGGTGAAACCTGACGAACGGTCCAATCCAATACAGCACATTCAAATCGTTCGTGGTTGGTTAGACGGAACTAAGGCGCGAGAGGATGTGTACTCGGTGCCCTCAAAGAATAAAGGATTGGAGTGTCTAACTTGGGAGGCTCCTATATTATCTTCGGAGACGACCTTCTATTATGCTCGTGTTTTAGAGACACCAACAAAACGCTGGTCAGCGACCATTTGTGAAAGTGAAGTCTGTCCAGATTCAATCGAGCAACTGATCCAAGAGCGGGCTTGGTCATCTCCCATTTGGATTCGCTATTAGATGTAGATGCACAAGACGAATTGATTTCACAGGTCGTCCGTTGTCATCCGATAGCGTATACGTAGAATCTATTTCTCTGTATTTCGCTTGAGAATGTAGCGATAGGTGAAGAAAATGATAATTCCTAGTACTGCACACAGCCCAATGACTTCCCAAAATGTAAGACAAGGTACCAAGCCCAAGTCATTACCACACGTCGCGATTTTATCTGCTGTAGCTTCTTTGGGTTGAACGGTTGTATTGGTGTTCATTCCCATCAGTCCACTGACTATGGCAAAAGGGATTGTTGTGGCACCGATAATGGATAGGAGTGTATCTTGCTTTTGTCGACGTTGCTCTTCCTTCTCTTGTTGCTTTTCAACGAGAATACGCTCTTGTTCCCGCTGCTGTTGTGCGAGGTGGTTTTGGGTTGCAACGAGGTCACGAGTTTGATTTCTTTCTTTTTCTTCGACGCGATAGCGCTGATCATCCAGTTGCTTTTGCTCTTCTCGTTGTTTCCGCTCCTCTTCTCGTTGTTCTTCTCTATCTCTATAGCGCTGATCATCCAGTTGCTTTTGCTCTTCTCGCCGTTTCCGATCTTGTTCTCGTTGTTCTTCTCTTGCAATTTGTTCTTGTTCTCTTCGGGTTTCATCCTCTTCTAACTTGATCATACTGATGATCTCGAGGACATCTTTAACCTCATTGTTTAATTCATCTACGAGTCGATCGACATTGAAGACTTGTCGCAAAACTGAGTAGTATTCAGCCTCCGAAGCCCGTTGAGAGAATTCGATCAAATTAATTCCAAGTCTAAATTGATGCATGTTCTTAATCAAGTGGGTGAGTTTATCCTTGTCCTTTTTCTTGTATGCAATTTTTGCAATTTGATAGGTGAATCTCATACATCCGAGGTATTCTATGAGAACTTGTAGAGTTAAGATTTGATAGCCTTTCCAAAAGCGTTCGGTTGTAAAGTTGTATGTGTTGCTGCTGTTGTATCCTCAAAAATTAAATTCTCACGATTAATTTCAAGTAATGAAGATGAGACACCAACATTATATCCAGAGATACCACTAAAACCACGTATACAACCTGTAAATGTAGTAGATGTTATTCCTGTATAAGATATTATTTCATCACCAATCTTGAGTAATCCATATTCAGAAGGAAAACCTTTTGTGCTAGGAACTGTAATTATAGTATCAGTCGATGATACTTCAGATGATATACTTGTAATACCAACTACAACTTCTGGAACTAAATTATCTGATTTAAGATATTGGTCAAAATTATTAATTAAATCACTTGGTCCACCTTGAAATTCTTGCGAGATATAATATTGTTTAAAAAATTCTGATGCATTCGGAAAATCAGCAACCAC
>CALDQI010000601.1:0-13659 GCA_937911635.1 uncultured Pseudomonadota bacterium
GAGAATGATTGACTCATCCGAACCATAGCGTCATATATCGAGCTGTCACCATGTGGATGATACTTCGCCATCACCTCACCAACAACCGCAGCGGACTTTCTATATCGACCCTCTGGATACAGGCGAAGGTTTTGAAACATGGCAAACAACACACGCCGTTGTACTGGTTTCAATCCATCTCGGACGTCTGGTAACGCACGCGCTGTAATCACCGACATTGCGTAAGAAAGATAGCGGTACCGAGTAGCTTCATGGAGTGCGACATCAACTGTTGACATGTAGGAATCCTCTTTGTAGTAATAATTCTGCGTTTGCGACTGCCGCTCCTGCGGCTCCACGAATGGTGTTGTGTCCGAGGACAAAGTACTTGAGTCCCATGACGGAACACGATTCTACACGACCAATGCTGAGAGCCATGCCATTTCCGTGATTGATATCCAATCTTGGAGAGGGGCGATTGCGCTCTGGATGTAGAACAAACAATGGACGTGGACTGGAAGGCAATTCGGAAGGCTTTTCATTCCAGCGTTTCCATGCTTCGATTGCTTGTTGCGGAGTGGGGCTTCCTTCGATTGAAACTTGTACACTCAACAGATGACCATCGGCTACTGGGACTCGTACACAACGAGCAGAGATGGGAAAATCCTGTTCCAAGATTTTACAGGGTTCGATGGCCAACTTTTCCTCTTCATTACCAGCGTGCGGGTGAACGGTACCGATCATATCCCATGCTGACTCGCCCGGATAGCCTGCTCCTGAAACGGCTTGCCATGTAGAAACAACACAAGATTGTATGGAGCCAAATTCCTGCAACGGGGCAAGACTAAGAGCAAGTGGGATTGCACAGCAATTCGGGTTGGTAATGATGCCGCCCGATTGCTGTTGAGTATTCAAGAGTTCCAATGCGTTTGGATTCACCTCAGGGATTACCAGTGGTACAGTAGAATCCATCCTGTGGTTTCCAGCATTTGAAACAACATATCTCCCAGCGAGTGAATGAGACAGTTCAATATCTCCCGCTACACTAGAATCCAGAGCAGAGAATATCAGGCGACATTCTACAGGGACAGACTCTACCGAGCATTCCCCAACTGTCATCCCAGCCACCGTATCTGGGCAGGGAACATCCAATCGCCAAGTACAAGCTTCGGTATACCTTTTACCGGCAGAACGACTCGATGCACCTAGATATGCGATGTGAAACTGTGAATGGTTGGCCAAGCGTTCGATCATGCGCTGACCTACCATGCCAGTGGCGCCAAGAATGGCTACGGGTATGGAGTCCATAATATCTGTTTTGATAGGGGAGTGAAGAATGGAAGGAGTATTGGAATCTGTGAAAGTGCAAAGTCTTTCGAAGGGAGGGTACAAACATCATACTCTGTTGCAAATCCCTTTGGCAATGCCATAATTTGACCGTATATAAAATATACAATAATATCAAGTGCTTAATGTTTTTTAAAATTTAACAATTTTATTTCTATGTCACAAAAGAACCAGTGTTTTTTGAAATTTATGATTCATGAAGTCTACGTTCTGACACTCAATGTCATGTTATATATCAACAACGGAGGATGGTATGTCAACGCTTAAAGATGATTTGAAACGGCTCGGTCTGAGTCTTTCATGTATAGAAGTCGAAGCGCGTAAGGAACGAGAGGTCGTGACCGTATTTACTGGTGGGTCGGGGTTATCAGAGGCACTTAAGGGTGGTCTGGATTCTGTATTCGAAGTGATCATCAAACATGATTTGGACTCTGTATTGCTCAAAGATGCCGTTTGGATAGAGGTTCGACGCATTCTTTCCAACAGGCTGACCTTTGAGATTCAGCAAGGGTGGCCTGGGAAGGGGAGTGTGACTCGTACGATGACTTGGAAACCGTCTCATCACGTACCGATGATCACGTCGCGTCATACAGTGAACTTTCGACATCTGTCGAAGGGGTTTTGTGATCATTTTCACGTTGGTGCACCCTATGTTGCTGGTGCGATGGCAGGTGGGATTGCCTCCACTCCGTTTGTGCAGTCGTTGTCCAGAGTGGGTATCCTGTCCTTCTTTGGATCAGGGGGACTCTCCGTCGATGCAGTGGACATGGCTTTGGCTCAGCTGTCTGCAGAGAGTGGCGTGTGGGGTTGCAATCTCCTACACAATCCATCGGAACCCAGCATTGAAGAACGAACGGTCGACCTATTTTTAGAATATGGTGTCTCCTGTATTTCAGCTTCCGCATATATGCGTCTCAGTAAAGCCCTGGTACGGTACCGTATACTTGGTCTGTCTGAACGTTCAGGGAGGCTACATTCGGCACATACAATCTTTGCCAAAGTCTCTCACCCCTCCGTTGTGAAGCAATTTTTATCTCCACCTCCAGAGAAATTGGTGCAAGAATTTTTGCGGGATGGAGTCATAACCCCCGAACAGGCTACATTCGCACGTCACATTCCGATGGCCGACGCCATTACGGTTGAAGGGGATTCTGGAGGCCATACTGATTCAAGACCATTGTCGGTAATTTTACCCAGTGTTCTACAGCTTCGTGATCAAGCTATGGAACAGCATCAATACAAATCGAATATTTGGATCGGTGCCGCAGGTGGTATTGCAACTCCAATGGCGATTCAGGGAGCGCTTGCGATGGGTGCAGAGTATGTTCTCTTAGGGTCTGTACATCAAGCCACCGTAGAGGCTGGGACTTCAGATCTGGTCAAAGAGATGCTGTCTAAGATGGACGTGACCGATTGTGCACTGGGTATAGCCCCCGACATGTTCGAGATTGGGGCACATGTCCAAGTGTTAAAGAAGGGGACGATGTATGCCCAGCGGTCTCAAAAATTGTACGCACTCTATCAGAGATACGATTCTATAGAGAGCCTACCAAAGAGTGAACGAGACCGTCTTGAGAAGCAATTTTTTCAGACTTCAATCGATGCCGTTTGGAAAGAGACAGAGCGATATTGGCAACGGGATCCATCGCAACTCCAACGAGCCGAACGAGACTCCAAACATAAGATGGCTCTACTCTTTCGCTGGTACCTTGGAAACAGCAGTCGGTGGGCGAGAGAGGGTACTGCCGATCGAAAAAAAGACTTTCAGATCTGGTGCGGTCCGAGTCTTGGAGGGTTCAATCAATGGGTTGCAGGAACCCCTCTACAACATTGGACAGAGCGTAAAGTGGTCACCGTTGTTAGAACACTACTGGAAGGCGTCCAGACAGGTCCGTTGTCTTAAGCGTTGTTCTACCAATCCCAGTCGTCAATGGCTGTCGTTTCTGACTGTTTGGTTTGGACCTCAATTCTGCAGAGTCGCAATCCTTGCGCTGGATTGGCATACGTTTTCAGTC
This sequence comes from uncultured Pseudomonadota bacterium, assembly GCA_937911635.1. Classification (GTDB taxonomy): domain Bacteria; phylum Myxococcota_A; class UBA796; order UBA796; family UBA796; genus CAJWHX01. Next base: position 3,342 of record CALDQI010000601.1, read on the forward strand.
GACGGGAGACAAAGTCGAGTTCACAAGCCTTGTCTTTACTTATCCACGAACCGCCTTTTCTATAGGCGTACAGAGGATCATCACTCCAGCACCATTCCCAGATGTTTCCACTCATATCGTATAATCCAGAGGGGGTTGGTTTATGTCGACCGATGTGGTCTGAAGTGTTTGCATCGTATACTCCGACCATCCACAGTTCGTTGTGGCCGGCAAAAGCCCACTGTGGATTCCCGTTGTGTCGTGCTGCCTGAATCCATTCTGCTGTCGTTGGCAATCGGTATCCATTCGATGTTGATGATATTGTGATGTTGGTATTGTTGATATCATACACGGGGTCGTACCCCATGGCTTCGGAGAGTTGATTGCAAAATTGAATCGCGTCATACCAAGATACCGAATCGACAGGGTGCATCAGTCCCAAACTCATACTGGGGTTTTCTTCTGTGATGGTTTCAAATAAGGCCTGTGTAATCGGAAACGCGTGCATCCACAGATGCCGATGGGTGTCCTCTAGAGGAATGTGCACCTCGTGTAGGCATCCTAGGATTAGAGGCTCCATTAGCCAATCTGGGATTTCCCCAAGTGTGGGTACAGATGCTGCGGATATAGAGATCATGCCCCAATCAAGTTGTTGGCCGATTGTTTGGAACCAGTTTCTAGATCGACTTCCTTGAGCTAGATAGCGACAGTGTAGTAGCACGTATGCGTACAAAGCCCGTTCCTCTATGTGGATGGATTTTGAAATTATGGGCTGTTCAAAGGAATTGAAGTCGATCCATTCCGTCAGTCCATTCCACCAATCCATTTGGGCAATCAGTTTTGAAGCGCCCATCAGTGCAGTAATGTTTCCTTTGAACATCATGTTGTTGACATTGACCCAAGCACCGTTCAAGTCTTCATCAGCCTGTAATCCATCTTTCCAGCCATTTCTCAATTTTGTGATCGTTTCTATCGTATTCATTGGTTCTCTCTCGAAGTCTTGATGGAGAACAGTAAGATGCATCCCCAACCTGCCATCAAAGACAAACCACCAATTGGCGTAATCGCCCCGAGCCAACGGACACCACTGAGTGCCAGAATCCACAGCGTACCTGAAAATATGGAGATTCCAATCGTAAAACACCAGCAGGCGCGAGTCAACCAAAGACTTGGTGTTGGCTTGTGATGATTGTATAGAGATGTTGCTAGCAATGCCATCGAATGATGAAGGCAATATCGCGACCCAGTTTCAAAGATGGCTAGGAGATCTACTGGAAGCATGGTCTTCAGGGCATGTGCGCCAAAGGCACCAGAAGCAACACCGAGAAGTCCAAAAACAGAGGACAGTAAAACAAAGCGAGTGGACGAGGTTGACATAGACAAACCCAATGTGTGTTTCAGTGAGGTATTGTACTCAACGAATACTCGATTTGACGTGTCTTTGCCAATTCGAGCCCCATAGCGTGACATCATTGATCATCAATTTGCAAGTAAGGGTAAGTGGTATTCAGATGCTCTACCACACAGTTGGAAGCACGATCATACCAATGATATGCGTTACCCAAGTTTCTTCAAGTGGTCCCATGCAGCCTCTCTTATTTCACCCAGATCGTAAAATGTGTTGTGACGTTCAACCGTCTTAGTTCCAACGAACCTAACCAGCTGAAATCGGTCGTCTTTTAACCGAATCAAACCCCACTCACTGTCCCGTGAGATAGCGATGGGGTGATACCTAGACTCAGGGTCTCGGTTTCGATCGACTCGTCTAGTGTACTGTCTCATGGTGTACTCCTCTGTGTTGTGAGAACTTCCGTCTGGGTCTTCATAAACCGTATTGCGATTAGAGTTTTTCTAAGAATAGAATCAACTCTTCTTGCTCTATTGAAGTGAGGTTTGCAAAGGCTGCTACACTTCTCTCCGCTTCGCCACCGTGGTGGAGAATGGCTTCAAAGAGGGTTTCAGCAGAGCCATCATGCATATACGGCGCAGTGTCGTTCACACCCCATAAAGGAGCCGTTCGAAATTCCGTTGGGAGTACGCCGGGGTCGTGATCGACAACCGTAGCGGGGTCATACCCCATATCGTGTAGAAGCAGATCAGAATATAGACTGACAGAGTCTAGTGTAGGGGTGTGACATCCAGCGCAACCAACTGCCTCGAACAGTACGCTTTCAGAGTCAGGCTCACTTTTTGGAGGGGCAAGTTCGTATACAAAGAAGGTTAGATCTGTGACATCCTCCGTTTGAAATTCGGGGTCCTCACAGGTGTCTAGGTCATCTTCTATGGTGAAGTCCGATAGGCTTGGATGTATGGTGACCCCAATCTCTTGAAGTAAAGCATCCGCCACAAAATCACTCACAGTTGCGATTTGTGCTTTCCAGCCCATTCTACCCAACTGACCATCGTTCAACCATCTCACTCTACCTGAGATACCGTCTTCATCTGAATCATCTGGGTCTGCACCAGCCAGAATGGTTTCTGTCGAGATGGTTTCGATGGCCCCGATGCCGAGCAAGGAGGGTGGTTGTCGAGCTTCAATGATCAATGAACCATCACTCCACGCTGTTTGTAGAGATTCTTGAGTCCACTCTTCGTCGATCAGCTCTAAGATCTCGGCAGGCTTTTCAAAGGGCAATGTGGACCGCATCAAGACAGGAAGAGCCAAATTGAACGATACACTATTGGCATCCATCCCACCTATACGTAGAATGTTTACATCCAATCCACCGGCACCACCGATCACGGGATCTTGATGACAGGCTCGGCAGGAATCGGCGTTGAACATTGGACTTAGACCACCTTCTTCAACAAAATTGCCGTCAAAAAGCTGGAGGCCGCGCTCAAAAGTGGCTTGTTCTGTTGATGACAATTGCCGGGATGGTCCTCCGACGTCCCCAAAAATTGGGGTGGAAAATCTCGTGTCATTCAGAAAGTTTTGTTTGTTGGGAATGCTTCCGAGATCCCCTAAAAAGTCGATGATGCCAGATTGTTCCTCTTCAGTGAGTGCCAACCAACGGTCAATACTGCCTTCTGCTTCTCCACCGTGCCACTCAATGGCTTCTATCAATGTGTCCGCACGTCCATCGTGCAGATACGGTGGGTGCAACCCAACGCCCCACAGGGGCTGCGTTCTGAATTCGTTGCCTTGTGCAAATCCGACTTTGATACCGTCTGCTAGCGCTTCACCCATATCGTGCAGTAACAAATCTGTATATGCCGGGAGTGCACCAATTACAGAGGGTATACTTGGTATGTGGCAGCCTGCGCAGCCAACTTCAGAGAACTGTCGCTCTCCTTTTATAGACTCTTTAGATCGTTCTGACAGTGGAGTTGGAGTAGGCACCCCGATGTAGGTGGAAAATACGAGGAGGTCCCTCTGGTCCTCATTGTTGATTTCTGGATCGGGTACACCATCGTTGTCTACGGTGGGTTCATCTAATGCAGAGACCTGGGCATCGGCGGTGTTCAGCAAACTCAATTGCCAGTTCCATCCTTGAACTTCTAGTTCCGGAAACTCGTAGAACAACGGATCGGATGTGATGCCCATTTGGTTGAAGATGGCGCCTCGATTAAAGGACTCTAATGATGCAGCCTGTGATTTGTATCCAAATTTCGCGACCTCTCCCTTTTCATAGTTGGCTCGTCCTGAAATGCCATCTCCATCTGCATCGTCTGGATCCGCAAAGTCCAGAATGTCTTGGTCTGACACAAATGCGAAGAGTCCGACACCGAACATCGGAGGTGTGTTCCGTCGGGCGTAGGTGGTCGCATCCGGCGACGGTGGAATATGAAATATGGGTGCCGTGGCGTATTCGTTTCGTACTGGAGACAGTCCATTGGTGCCGGCAGCGACCAAGGCTCCATCCCAGCGCTCTTCCTGAATCAACCAAAAGTCACGGTACCTCGGTGCAGATCCCCCAGCAACGGGCATTTGATGACACCCCGCACAAGAGTCCGCATTAAAAGTCGGACCGAGTCCCGTATTGGGAGTGAATCCTCGACTCATAACGCTGGAACCATTTTCGTAGTGTTCGATGAGTTCCGATCTCAATGTCGGAATGGGATCCCCTAGATGTTCGACAAAGATGTCTGCGACGATCATGTCCTCTACTTTCGGTTCTACAGAGGTGTCTGTTCGGCAACTGAAGAGTACCCAGATCATGGAGTCCACTCCATGCTTAGAATGCTACCCTCAAAGGTCGATTCAGCTGTCGCTAGGTTTCCGCCGACAGCATACCAATATTGTGTATCATCAACGATGTGCACAGCTGCGGCATGCAGAATGTGTGTCGTGACGGGTACAGGTTCAACAGTCTGCCCAGTGGCGTTTAGGAGTTGACTGTAGCCCATTTCTCCGACCAGTAGACTGTTGCCAGATGCATCGGTTGCAATACCGTTGATTCCGGCGATCAATTGAGTTGGTGTATCCAGTACCCCATTCTGTCCAGTGACGTAGAGTCCTGTTCCTCGTCCACCTACAATTTGTACAGTAGAGTCATTCGGTGTTGCGATTGCCGTAATTAGATCTTGAGTGAGTCCGGTGGGTACGGCTGTCAAGTCATCGAGTGTCCCATACAAGAGCGCCCCTGATGTCCCAACCATCCAGTACTGTTCTCCATCAAAAGCAACCTTAAACAGATTGTTCAATCCGTCCAGCTCGTCAGGCAACGGATGGGAGGTCCACACGTCATTTTGGAAGGAATACACGATCCCTTCATCGCCGCCCCAGCGTGATGAGCCACCAACTGCGACAACGGTAGCGCCATTGTCGACTACAACCAATCCCCAAATTGCCTCTTCAATATCGAGACTGTAATCGACCCATACTGCACCATCCCAGTGCAATATGCTGCCGTATAAACCGCCCACCCACATGTTTGTACTGGTGCCATCTGCCCAATTGAGGAGAGGGGTACCTTCTGGAAGTTCTAAGGGTTCGAACCCTTTGATGGCGTTTCCAACCTTAATGGATCCAGCGGTTGGTTGACCTCCCACTAGCCACAACTCTTCTGGCGTGTCTGAAGGGATATGAGCCCTTAGCCAGGCACCGTCTTGGTCGGTAGATGCGATTGATTCCCAGTTTGGTTTGCCCGGTGGGTCTGTTGTTGCTACGCCGCTGTCTTTGTTGGAAGAGCCTCGACATGCCATCGATAACAAACAAAAGATACTGACATGCGTAAACCGTGTATGGCTCAAATAATTCGGTTGCATACCTCATAATAACAAATTTGAGTGCTTTTGACGAAGGGATAGAACCGATTTGATTGCCAATAGTCTATCGGTAGGGATATGTATACGATGAATATATTTTATGTGAGAGTCAAATGAGTCAAGTTCCACAGTTTCCACACATCGTTCAAGCAAATATGCAAGCCTACATAGAGGCGCTTGGTGAAGATGCGGCATTGTTTATTTCACCACCCCACGTCACTCGAAGCAACGATACGGAGTACGAGTACAGACAAAGTTCTGATATTTTGTATCTATGTGGCTGGCGTGATCCGGATATGGCGATGCTCATTAGACCCAAAGCAGATAAGCCAATCGTCATGTTTGTCCAACCCAAAGATCCAAAGCGTGAAATATGGACTGGTATTCGACCAGGTGTAGAAGGAGCGAAGCGAGATTTTGGCGCCAATGAAGCCTATAATTTCTCAGAGCTGTCAAAACAATTGCCTCATTTGCTGATGGGTGTAGAGCGCTTGCATTATGCCTTCGCTGAAAATACTGCGATGGATAAGCTGTTGATGAACTCTATTCAACGGGCGAATCGTCTGGGACGGACAAGTGGGTTGGCTGGTCCAGATGTGTTCATTCATCCGAGTCGAACGTTGCATCGTTTGCGTCAGATCAAGTCCGCAGCTGAGATCGAGGTTATGCGAAAAGCAGTTGCCATCACTAAGGAAGCCCACGAAGAGGCAATGGCCATGACGGCTCCCGGAGTGTTCGAGTATCAGCTTGAAGCCAAGATATCGTATGTCTTTCGCAGTAATGGAGGTACCGGTCCTGGCTATACATCAATTGTGGGTGGCGGCAACAATGCGGTGATTCTACACTACATCTCGAATGATCAGCCCCTTCGAGATGGTGATGTTGTCTGCGTGGATGCAGGCTGCGAATTGGGGTCCTACACTGGTGATGTGACGCGTTCATGGCCCGTTAGCGGTAAGTTTACAGACGGTCAGAGGGACATTTATGAAGCTGTATTGGCTGCCAACGAGGCAGCGATCGCAGCATGTAAACCGGGGATTCGGTATCGAGAGATTCATGAGGCGTCGGTTCAGTCTTTGACGGAGTCTATGGTTCGATTGGGTCTACTTGAGGGAGAGGTTGATGAAATCATCGCCAATGAAGGGTACAAGAAGTTTTTCATGCACGGTACGGGGCACTGGCTCGGAATGGATGTTCATGATGTCGGTCCCTATGTTGACGGTACAGACTCCATTATTGTAGAGGCAGGTATGATCTTGACGGTTGAACCTGGTATTTACATCGATACTGAAGATGATTCGGTGCCGGAACGATACAGGGGCATTGGTATTCGTTTGGAGGATGATATTTTGATCACCGCGGATGGATATGACAATCTATCGAAAGATATTCCGAAGAGTGTTGAAGCGGTAGAGCGATTGGTGGGAAGTAAAGTCTAATGTGGGTTTTAGTTGGAGATATTGGTGGTTCGAATATTCGTTTGACCGCATGTCAGATTCTTGGTCGAAAAAAAGTCCAATTGTCCCATTCATTTTCTTGCGAGACAGCCTCTGTTCGAACGCTATCTGAGGTGGTCAATATGTATCTACGTCGCCATCCGGAATTGTTTTTTGAAAAGGGAGTGTTTGCGGTTGCGGCACCGACGAATGGGACCCATGCATCATTGACCAATGCAGATTGGCAAGCGAATGTGCACAATCTTCCTTTTCCATCCAGATTGCTGAATGATCTGGAAGCCGCGGGGTGGGGTGTGTTGCAAAAGGACTTGCCCAAGAAGGTGCTTTGGATGGGGTCTTCTTTGGCTGAAGAGTTGGAGTCCTCTCTACTTGGTGTTGGAACTGGACTCGGGCTCGCACATTGCTTTCCAAACAACTCTTTGGTGTCCGCAACTGAATTTGGACATGTATCCTTTGCCCCTTTTGATGCATTGACACTTGAACTGTGGACGTGGTGGAGAGAGCGTACTGGGCGTCGGTTGACCATTGAAGATGTGTGCTCTGGACGTGGTTTGCAAAATCTTGTGGCGTTCTGTGCTCATCAAGGGATTGAGCAGCCATCAGAATGGAGTCTCGAAGATACAGATCAAGTTGATTGGGGAGAACGACTTTCAAAGAATGCAGAGTCGCCATTTGCGACTGCCGTATGGGAGTTGTTCTTTGCGATTTTGGGAGCCGTGTGTGGTGATGTCATCGTCGGAAATCGCAGTCAATATTTGTTTCTATGTGGTGGAGTGGTGGAAAAGAACGTCCATTTATTTACAGAGCATCAAGAGATTTTTGAACATGCCATGAAAGATAAGGCTCCGATGACGCATCTGGTCGAAGAGGCTTCTGTCCTGTTATTTACGGAGTCTAAGCTTCAGCAGTATGGATGTGGTATTTGGTATGCACACCAGCAAGAACGTTAGTTGGATTTTGATACCAGCGCGAAACGAAGAGGCTTCTTTGGCTACGGTCATTGAGGCTGTTCAAAGAATTGGAGAGCATTCTATTCTGGAGGTGGATTCACTGTCGTCTGATAAGACACCACAAATAGCTAGAGATATGGGGACGACGGTCATTTCATCCACTCAAGTTGGATATTTGAATGCATTGCAAACGGGGTATCGATTTTTACTTCAATACACGGACTGTAGTAGCGTCGTACAATTGGATGCCGATGGTCAGCATGATCCTCTGCACATTCCTCGATTGCGTGGGCAACTCAAACCCAATTCGTCTACACCACAGTGGGTGGTGGGTAGTCGTGAATGTACCGGTACTCAATCCGATGGTACGCTCAGTCTAGCCAATCATTGTCTGCGCTGGTACGTGCAGAGGCTCACCAATCATCGATATGGCGATATTAGCTCAGGGTTTTGGTGTCTAAATCGAGCAACTCTGCAACTGTTTTTGACGTTCGCTCCACCCAACCAGTCTGCAGATGCCGCACTGAGGTTCTTTGCAGCAGCTCACGGTTTGTTTCCAATTGAAGTCCCAACAGAGATGGGACCTCGATTGTCCGGACAGTCCATGCATCAAGGACTGCGCACTCGGTTCAGTCACTTGATCAACATTTACCAAGATATCCAATGGGTCAATCACAAGCGCTGGGATCGGTAGCCGCACTTCCAACATCGGCATTCGTATCAATGACGAATCCATCTTCGACCAAATCGATATCTCCATTGCTGTATTCGACGATTAGGTCGACTGTTCCTTCGGGGGCTCCATTCGTGACTTTCACAGTCAAGAGCAACTCATCATAGAGTGGCATAAAGCTGCAGATAGTCACATCTCCGTATGGGGTGATGCTCACTATTTGTGACCAATCAATCGCATCATCGGACCGAAGGGCGGATAGAAATACATCTCCAGGCGCCGCTTCTCTTGGCACTGTATAATATGTTCCATCCACATTCTCAGGACCGGAAGTGTCTTCTTCGTTCTCTTCGTATTCTTCGTTCTCTTCTTCGTAATCGTCTCCTTCCCAGTGCTCTGACTCCTCCCAATCGGATTCATCCCAGCCTGAGTCAGACTCATCCCAGTCTTCTCGTTCAGATTTTTCACTTTCTACGATGATGCACCCTGTCAATGTGGGCAATAGAAATAAATATTTTGTCATGTGTCCTCCATGTTTTAGTATACTAAACAAAGCATAATTCCGTTGCATTCCCAAATTTTCTCAAAATTAATTTCGGTTTTGCCAATCTTTGTTACATTAAAAGGTCACGTCTTAACAATAGGAGAGCATATGAGACCTGAAAAAGCCTATAAAAATCTGGATTTTTTGAACAGTTCCGAAGCCAGAGCCATTCGAATTCTGTGTGAATATGAAGAACCCAAACGTCGTTTTGCAGCCCAGAATGTCGATGACACCATCGTATTCTTTGGTTCGGCTCGTTCAAAGCCATTGGATGTCGTTGAAGGAGAGATCGCTGATTTAGAACGCAATTTGGCAAGAGAAGATTCCACTGAGCAAAAAGCCAAATGGGAAGCCGCACTGAAAAAAGCGCAGTCGGCCAAACGTCTTGCGGAGTATTACGAAAAGACGCGAGAACTTGCACGTCGTATGACTGAGTGGGACATGAATCGCAAAGGTAAAAAGCGTTATTACATCTCTACAGGTGGTGGTCCGGGAATGATGGAAGCTGCAAACCGAGGTGCTTCTGAAGTGACCGGTGGGCGCTCTGTTGGACTCGCAATTTCATTGCCATTTGAAGAAAGCGTCAATCAGTATGTCACCCCAGAACTCGCGTTTGAATTTCACTATTTCTTCACTCGTAAATACTGGTTCTTGTATCTCTGTAAGGCGATGGTGATTGCCCCAGGTGGATTTGGAACCCTAGATGAACTTTTTGAAGCATTGACACTTCGTCAGACCCAGAAGATCAACAAGCCGATGCCAACCGTACTGTTTGGTTCTGGATACTGGAACGACATCATGAACATTCCAAAGATGGTGGAGTGGGGAACCATTTCCGAGAAGGACTTGGATATGTTCATCGTTACCGACTCAGTTGAAGAAGCCTTTGACTATTTGGTTGGTGAAATCGAGGCACTCGAAGCTACGGAGGCTGGAGAGTAATGAGTCGCTTCGGACTTCGAAAAAAACTGAAAAGTGTTTTTAGACCACCGAAAAAAGAGATTGTTCGCTACTCTGTGACCTACATCTTGCCTGATGGTACAGAAAAGACTGTAGAGGCAGAAGAGCGGTACAATCTTCTTATGGCCAGTCAAACCTTGCCTTCTCCAATCGGGACTGGTCGTCGTGCCGGTGGTCCCTGTGTGGATGGTGGGTGCGGTTCTTGCCGTGTTGAGGTCCTCAATCCTGCAGGACTCACCCCGATGACCGAAGGGGAAAAGTCGACCTTAGACGCCTACGTTGCCGGAGACCCTCACGAGGGCCGAGACCGCGAACCTGGTGAACCGTACACCGAGTTTACCCGACTCGCCTGTTACACCAAAGTCGTGGGTTCCGGTGCCCGTGTCCAAGTCGCAGAGTTGGTGGATTTTGAGGCGTTGCAAGGCGAAAAAAACGGGTACTAAGAAATGAGATCGGGGTAAGGTTCTTCGATTATTGCGTTTCAATCTCAGTCGGGTACAGAAGTACACCTCCTTCGATTGAACTCACAATATTCTTTGAACTT
>CALDQI010000602.1:0-1122 GCA_937911635.1 uncultured Pseudomonadota bacterium
ACTTTCAGACGGAAATATTTGAGCCACTTGGTATGGTGGACACTGGATTTGTGGTTTCCGAAGAACAAGTTTCACGTTTTGGTCCGATGTATACACGATTTGGGGTAGAACTTGAACCGGTTTCGAATTCCCCATTTAGAACAGAGCGGTTTCAGTCTGGTGGTGGGGGATTGGTGTCAACCGTGGCAGACTATCAGCGTTTTGCAGAAATGATTGTCCAAAATGGAACCTTAGATGGTATACAAATTCTGACATCAGACAGCGTGGCTTTGATGCAGCAAAATCAGCTGCCCAATGGCATTAGAGCCGTGAATGGTGATGGGTTTGGCTATGGGTTTCAGGTGCAACTAGAGACAAACAAGCAATCTCCAGCGGGTGAGTATACTTGGGATGGTATTGGATCCACCCATTTTTGGGCAGATCCAGATCAAGATATCTATGTCATCGCTCTCTCTCAATACATGCCATTTGTGCCGGTGCTAAAGTACAGCCTGCGACCCAGAATATACAAGTCCATAAAGGCTATGGATGATTCAGAATGAGCGACGATACAGCTGGACCAATCTGAAAGATATGCTCCTTGACAAAAGATATGTATGGAACTCACTTAAGGGATCAGCCATTCCTTATACCAGTCATCGTCTTTTGTGCGTGTCCATTGGCATCGTTCATGCGGATCTCCAAGTCGCAGTATCTGAATCTCTTGTACGGTAACAATCAGTAGGGCAAAATTATCGATGGCCAAATCGAGGTTGTATTCTACGTTTGTCTCACTGGATATCTTGACTCCAGGGTTGCCGAGAGTTGCATAATCCATTGCCCGATTCAAACCTTTGAGACGCCACTTCTCAAATTTCGGGTGATCAGTTGTTACTAGACCCGTACCGTAAAACTGAATTTGTGTTCGGGCTTTTGAATTGTAACTGTGCACAGACACCGATGGGTGTTCACGTATCTCACGACATTTATCCGAGCGTTTGTCTGTAAAAAACACGAGATCGTAAGGAGTAAGATCTCGGAGAACCATGGTGCGCTGCTTGGGAAAGGGCGTTCCAATGGTACCAACTGTTGGAGTCCAAAGTGAGCTTCTAGAAGATACTTCCTTTTGAATGGCAGCCCAAA
>CALDQI010000603.1:0-3883 GCA_937911635.1 uncultured Pseudomonadota bacterium
CGATTATGACAACGATGGAGATCTTGACTTGGTTGTACTGAACGGTCTGTGGACTGGTCCTGGCGATCAAGATCTATCCAGTATGTTCAATCAGGCATACATGGCTGAAGTGTTGATCGAGAAGACAGACATCGAACGTGCACAAGCACCACTGGATGTGGATGCAATCTCCCTTCGCAACCCAGGCTTCAACAACATGATCATTCAAACGTTGATGCATTACTCTGGTGACTTGACCGACGTAGCAGGCAAGACTGCAGAGCAAGTTCCATCTCTTTCATTGGGCGGTAATCAACGTCACGCAGTGTTCCGTAACAATGGTGACGGCAGTTTTACTGAAGTCAGTTACTTGCTTGGTTTGGACAGCATTGACGATGGATACATGCCGGCCTTTGCAGATGTGAATGCTGATGGTAAGTTGGACATTTTGGTTCGCAACTGTGATCCAGGTACAGTACACTATCAATACCCATCTCTTCGCTTGTTTGAAAACCGAATGGCTGACGCTGGAAATGGTCTTCGCATTGAAGTGGTTGGTGACGGTGTAAACAGCAACCGTGACGCTGTCGGTACCAAGATTGAAGTTCGCATTGGCGATACCGTAATGGTTCGTGAAATCGATACTGTAGCAGGTGCTTCACAATCTGAGATGGCAGCCTTCTTCGGATTGGGTGCTGAGACGGTGGCTGATGAAGTTGTCATTACCTTTCCGTCTGGTAAGCAGCAAGTTCATCAGAATCTTGCAATGGGTGCACATACCTTTGCAGAATAAGCCTTCGCACAACATTTGATATGTCAATGCAAAATATACTGAGGGTCCTCTCGAATAGAGTGACCCTCAGTTTGTTTTTTTGGATTGCAATAGGTGGTGGATGTGGCTTGAAGTCAGAGCAGCTGTCTCCTAAGAAGGTTAAAGGGCACTTGATGGTTCATATTCCTGCTCAGACAGTGCAGGTTGGGCGCGACGGGATGGTACCATATGATGAGCAGCCAGAATGGTTTCAGACTTTGGATGCCTTTTACATCACCCAAACAGAAGTCACCAATGATGAGTTCACCCGATTTTTAAACGATAGTATGCTATCTCCGAAGAAGGTGATCCCGATTTTAGGATACAAAGGAAACTCGACGCGTCCGAGCCAGATTGTCTACACTGGAAAACGGTTTAGACCAGCACTGGGACGAGAGCAGTTTCCTGTTGCAACGGTGTCATTTTATGGTGCCGAAGCCTATTGTACGTGGCTTGGAATGAGGCTTCCAAGTGAAGCAGAATGGGTGGCTGCTGTGCGTGGTGGCTCAAAAACGTTGTATCCATGGGGAGATGAAGCCTCGAGCATCAATGCAAATTGGGGGCAGGAGTGGAAGGGGCACATGCCGACCAAAGAGGTTGGGTCTTTTGCACCAAATGGGTACGGAATCTATGATGGAATTGGGAATGTATGGGAATGGACATCTACGGAATATCTTCCCTACGATGATCGTGCGGTCTCGACAGACCACAAGAAGCGATATGTGCTTCGAGGGGGAGATTGGTTTGTACAGCCAAGTGAAGTCTCTGTGTATAGCAGACTTGCTCTAGAACCCTTAGTTCGAGGACTAATGGATGGTGGTGTAGGTTTTCGTTGTGTGCTGGGTGCATAAATGTTGCTGATATTTCTATTGTTTGCATGTGGTGACTTCGAATCAAAAGGTCCAACACATAGTTTGACGGCAAAGGAGCTAGAGGAAATACACGAAAAGACGGTTCTCATGCCAGATAATTGGAGTGTCCCCAAAACAGGATTGGTGCCAAAGATGAATGATGAAGATCATCGCTTGTTGAAAGCGGAGACTCTTTTTCAGAATGAGAAAGGGATGGAAGCCGCAAAATTACTGATGGATGCAATCAAAGAAGATCCGGATTTTGTTGCCGCTCATTCACTATTATCTGCGGTGTTGATACAGCTTGGTGATGTACCCCAAGCGACCATAGCCGCTGAAAAGGTCGTTGAACTGGCTCCATCTGCTTGGAGTCATTGTAATTTGGGGACCGTGTATATTTTGGCAGAATCATTTGCTGCAGCCAAGGTGCAATTTGAAACAGCGTTGCACCTCAATCCGAAATATTTTCTGGCGCTTCGTAATTTAGGGAGCATTGCCTATCAATCAAAAGAATATGGGGCAGCAGAGTCTTATTTTAGACAGTTTATTCGGATTGAACCTGAAGATACCTATGCGTATGTAGCCTATGGTCAGGTATTGGCAGAGCAGGGGAAATTTGAAGAGGCCAAAGAAGTATATTTGTATCGACTTCAAGAACTGGAGTGGGATGATGAGGCACAGAAGATTACTCCCAGCGGGTTGGTGTTGGATTTACCTCTTGCATTGGCAGAAGTCTATCGGAGACAAAGGTACATAGACGAGTCTCTTCGATGGTTTATGCAAACAATTGAATGGTCATGGACTTATAACGGACATTGGACCAGTGAAGTCGCCTATGCGGATCAGGCATATAAAAGATTGGTTGAAGTCTTGATGTCTTTACCGAATCCGGAAAGACGCAGGCATTTGGTCAAGATAGAAGAGTGGTTTCAGCAAAAGCAGAGTTCGATTCCGGTGATGTCAAAAGGATTGGAAGAACAGCGGTTCATTCAATGGCTTCAAACTGTAGATGTGGGTCCATAGGTGTTCAAATAGTTTTTCAGTTTCATCTTTCTTTTGGTGCTATCTGAGGTCATGTATCGAATTTTACCAAAAACGGTCCGCTCAGTCCAAGCGCGATCAAACCGTCCCAATGTCCACATAATTCCGCTATATGAGTTGGGGTCTCGACCATCTAGGGCATATTTATTGTTCAACTCTTCCAATATAGCAATGGCTTCTTGGGGTGTGTTGGTCCAGTGAAGTACCTTTTTTGCCCATAGCATTCGAAGATAATTGTGCATGCGACCTTCCTTGACTAGCTGACGCTGAGCGGCATTCCAAATAGGGTCATGGGTCTGAGCCTGTTCAAACTCTTTTAGAGTATAGATATAGGGTCTAGAATCTCCTAGGTGATCTTCCATTGTGATTTTTGCCCATTCTGGGAGACTTTCATACGTTGCATAATTTGGATTATGATGACAGTAGATGAAGCCCAGATCTCGCCACGTGATGATTTGATCGAGCAAGGCTTCAACCGGCGCCGGTAAGTTCCACCACTTTTCTCTAGACCCGGTTGCTTTGGTTGCAACCATTGAAGGATTCCACTGATAGAGTACCCAAATTCTCTGAACCATCTCATGAGCTGAAATGTGGCCAAAATGTAAGTATGGTGAGAGTCCAGAGCTGGGGTCGTTGTCAGCCGATTGTCTGTCGACATCATACTTATTGAGTCCTGTGTTCATAAAGTGAACAAGTCTTTTTCGGGCTTCACCATACCCACCTTTGCGATCTGAGATGGCTTGTACACTATGATCGATCGGGAGAGTCGATACATCAAGGGTAGTAATATCATGAGTAAAATGAGTGAGCATCGCATTGGAGAAATGAGTACTGTTTGGTGTGTACGATCGTTGTAGTCGGGGGAGGGGATCGTCTACTGGGAAATCATTCAAAAATGGGGCGATCGTCTTTTGAATATGACGACGAAAGGAATGTGCAGTGGTGTAATGGCGATCAGTTGCCCATATGGGATAGATGCCATTGCCATCGATTTGCTGAAATTGTACAGGACTTTTTTGGGCGGCAAGTGCTGTCATCTTTGGCAAAAAGAAGGCCGGGAAGTAGTCGGTGACAACAGCAGCAGCTTGATTAATCAGGGTCCACAAGAGTTCTTTGATCGGAACATCAGGAGTTTCGAAACATGGAATGTAGTGTACGTTGCTAGGGCTAAAGGCAGTCTGATTGGCAATCATCCCTTCTT
>CALDQI010000604.1:0-19178 GCA_937911635.1 uncultured Pseudomonadota bacterium
GTCTGTTGAGTTTGAGAACCCGTTTGTGCATTCGTCGGAGACGGCGAACTTGTTTTGCGAGTTTTCGTATTGTTATCGCATCGGATTTACTGACACGAAGGACGTTGCCCACTATCCGATTGTATTTTCGGAACAGTTTTCGTCTTTTACTAAGGAGCGCTTTTAGTCGACGAGTTTGTCGTTTGTTGAGTCCTTTAAACGGTGCATTGTCGGTATTGTCTAGACCTTCTTTGGGCTCTTTTTCTGTATCTCGACCAGTACCTTGAGTATTCGCGACCGCTTGATTGTTTGCCGGTGCGTCCTGTGTGCCAGCAGAGTCTTCTGTTGCCGGTGCAGCTGAACCACCACTGGAGGGTCCGCCTGTACTTTGAACAGGGACATTGGATGTTGTGGCTCCAACAGTGGCGTTCATCAAGACAGGCCCGCGTTCAGAACGAGTGGTCATTCGCAGCCAGACTTGGGTGTGACCTGGATTTTGAATGAGCATGTCCGGTATGCTTGTTGTGCGTTTTCGGACATGACCCGTTTTCCAAAACCATGACCCTTTGCCATACTTGTCTTTTGTGTGGTTACTGGTGAAGGAGGCGCCATCGAAAGAATAATCGATTCCGATATTGAGGTGATATTCATTCGAAAACTGATACTGATCACCAGTGATATTGGAAATCTTGACGGTCTTCAATCCCTTGATGTTGAACGGACCCACGATCGTGGTGTGGTGACCATGGTTCGGCTGCTGCGGCCAGCTTACACCTTCGATGTATTTGTTGTGATCCACCGAGATATTTTTGTTTTCGATGATTGGCTCTACAGGTCCCGTATTTGTATTCTGTACAGCCGGAGCATCATTCGTGTTGCCATTTTCATCCGTACCGGCACCTGGTGCTTGAGGTTGCGAGACATTGCTCGCCGCTTCTTGAACGCTTGATCCGCCGCCCACTTCTTGAATCTCAAGGCGCTGCTTGACGTTCATACTAAGCGTGCCGGTAACCGAGAGTTGTTTGCTGATGGCTGCATTCAATCTGTCCGCATATGGCTGCACGTCGATTTGAGACGCTGGAACACCTTTGGCTTCGGCTTCTTTGCCAATTTCTTCAGCCATTCGCATGTGTGTCTGTTGAACAGTACTCGAATGTTCTGCCGATAAGTCAGCGCGATTTTTGTCATCGGATTGATTCGCGTATTGAGAGGGAAGTTTTGCTTTGCTGTACCGTGCACTCAGGTCACTCGTTGTACTGAAAACGATTGGCTTTACTTTGGCGTTGGGTAAGGTGTTTTTGCCCGTTCGATACATGAACAGACCTTCACCCGGATAAATCCAGTTGGGGTTTCGACCACGCTTTCCAACACGATCACCATCACTCGGTTTGGCACCCCTTTTCCAATCTGACAGTTTGGCAATGTCAAAAGTCGGATTGAGTAAGATGGCCTCTCGCAACGGCGTATCGTATTTCTTGGCGACAGATGAGAAGGTGTCGCCAGACTTTACGGTGTGCAGTTTGGTGATCGCCGCTCCATCCTTGGTCAGTCCAGTCCAAAAGTCATCGCTGTAATGAAGATGGTGCAACGATAGTTCAGAGTCAGAGTTTTCCCCGGCTTCATTCGCGGCATCCTCTCCCAGTTTAAGATCGACGGTTATCTTTGGTATACCTGTGATTTGTAGACTTTCAATTTGCCCTTGTGTCGCTTCCTTAGACTCGTTTTCTAAGACAGTCTTATACGTTTCTTGATCAATGACCGGTTTATTTTCTTGAACAGGAAGTATCCCCGTATACAGATCGCTCACCACTTGAAACATGGTGTTGTCATTGATGATCTGGTGCATCTTGTTGAACCAAACATCAATGATGGGTTGCATCGACATTTGATAGATGTTGTATGTGATTACAGAATCGACTTTACCAGACCCTTTGTAGCCTTTTGGATTTGCAGGTAAACCAGATTTGTGTGCCGGTAACGGTGCAAAGTCTTCTGCCAGTTTGTCTGCACTGGTCGTGTCAAACTTCAGTTTGAACTTCGGTCCCAAAACGAGTGCAGCATCATCTTTCACGGCGGCGAGCATGTTGAGGGGATTGTCTTCTGTGTCCGATGCGCGAATGTGAAATTCATGCGGGGAGTAAATGTTTAGTGTTCCAAGTCCGGCAAAGGGATGTGTTCCTGCACCAGTGTAGGCCCCTTCAACGTGTAGGCTTTTGGCGATGCTGTTGTCCCACTGTTCTGTGGCGATTTTCCATATTCCTTCTGGAATCGCGATGATCTTTTCGCCAGGAAAAGAATCGGAGCCCTCACTGCCTTTTGGAGCGTACTGTTCCCAGTCACGTGAAGAAAAAGCCAGGTTGCCTTCTGGGTCTGTTAGTGTCATTCCCAGACTTGCCGGTCCACCTGTATTTTCCCCTTTTAGTTGAATTTGGTGTACACCTTTGGTCAATTCAACGGTGGTGCTCTCAATCTTTGTCCAGTTGTTTGCTGTTAAGACCAGATTGCCATCAATGATGAACTCACCAATATTGTCACACGTTCCGTGTACTGTAAAGACGCCGCCAGTTTTTAGTTCTACGGGAACTGTGGCATCAACGCCCTTAGAGAATTGATCCTTACCCCAAACACCGTGCGTGTTTAAAAAGTCATGGTAAGCGGGCCAGGAAGAAGGAAAGAGTTTGTCGCCGATGGCTTCAGACGGTTGACCCATAGTCCCGAACAGAATGTCGATCACTGATAGTAAATCTTTGGGAAGATTGCTCTGCAAAAATGGCTTGGGTTCTTGTGACTGCAGTTGTGCTTGAAGGATAGACTCTTCTCGCATTCGGTTGGTAAAGTCGGCAAGGTCGGGGTGCTTTTGCTGAGAGTAGGTCATCAACTGTCGTAAACGAGCACAGAAACCTTGTGAAAATCGATTGGCTTCAGTTCCTGGTTTGGCGGTAGGGTCTTTTGTGCCTGGATTGTACGTGTTTGGGAACATCAAGGTCATCTTTGGACCTTTCATGTTCGTTTTATCCGTTGCATCAGGATTCCAATCCCTGAAATTGTTCTTGATCAACCAATCGTGTACTTCTTTGATGGAGTAGCCATTTGCCAATGCCTGATCCAAATCCTTTTGATCAAAGACGTGAGGATCCATTCCAGAGGAACAGTCAATAGCGGGACGGCTACCTTTATCAACTTGGTCACTGGCAGCATTGGCAATTTCTGCATCGGCAGGGTCATCGGTATTCGATGGCTTGGTTGTACCGGTGTTGGATGAATCATTTCCACCATCTTGTGGGTCGACTTGAACTGGAGCAGGCGTGGGAGGGTCTTGTACACCTGAACCACCTGATCCTGAACCACCTGACCCTGAACCACCTGATCCGCCGTCAAATATGGGGATGCGTTTAAGCGGAACGCGACCTTCTCCGGGTAGACCCGTGCTTCGCACCCTAACTCTGTAAGAGGTGGTACTGGGAACAACTGGATTGGTTTTGCCTCCAGGCATTTTTGCAGCGATGTCCTTTTGATCTTCTTCTGTGGACTTGTTCTCCAGATTTCCGCGTTCAGCCATCCAGCTTCGAGATTCATCGTTGGGATGGTAACCTTCTTCCATCTTTTCGAGCCACTTCTTGAAACTCGAACTGGCACGCCAGGTGTGAACATCAACACGACTGCCGAGGCGTCTCTCCCACATTCGTTTGGCTTTGCGCTCTTCTTTACTGATGACCACTCGGGTCATCGGATCTCCGGACTTTTGGACTTCCTTCTGGATTCTTTTTGAAGTGCGGAGAGCCTCTCGTAATTCGCGTATACGCAGCTGAATTTTTCTACGTATCCTACGTGGTCTTCTACGTAATCGACGACGTAGTTTACGAATCAATCGAGCCAATCTACGTTTTGACCTACGCATTTTCCGTAGAGCGATACGTCTTCTTCGTTTGCCGCGTCTTTTTTCTCTGGCACCGGTGACCTTTTGTCTAAGCTTCGTTTGGAGCCACTTCTTGGCAACGGTCTTGTCAATCTGACCCATCATTACCAGTTTCTTCAAACGTTCTTCGATGACCGGCCCTTCGCGCATCATGTCGATGTCCATAGGGTCGGAGTCTGATCGATTGCGCGGCTCGGACCCTGCAACAATAGACTCTAAGCTCTCACGCAGTGGATCTCGCATGAGGGCGTCAAGAGTGGCTAGAGAGTCCTCTGCGAGTGTGTCGGATGTTGTATCCATCCCAATTACGTGAGACAGTGGATCCGGAACATTCGTAGTAAACCCTGCTTTTGCCTGTACATCACCACCAGGTGAGGAAGGAGAAGAAGGAGAAGCCATATAATTGTTGTTGAAGTTGAATAAAGTCCACAATTAATATAGCCGACCCATTCACCTTTTGCACAAGTAAAGAAATAAAAATTGATCCCAATTGAACGGATCAGCCTATCATTCTCACAGTGCCAATTGATGAGCGGTGTCTCACTAGAAGAATCCTCTCATGAGAGCAATGTGTATTGTCTATTTACATTAGTCTAAGTGAATCGCAACGCCACCGGCCAGATTCCATCGTAATAGGAATTCAGGTAAATCAACAGTGAACTCTTCGTCGACGTCGTCCCATGGATATGGATCCATACAGAGTACTGTGTCTGTTACCTTCTCTACCATGATCCACATTTCTTCCAGACCATTCTCTGTTCGTTCCGCAAGGCGTCCAATCCAAGGGAGACCGCGTTTGAACTCATATTGGCGAATTCTCTGTAGTGTGGTGTGTCCCTCACCGACATTCCAACCGTTGATGATGGATGGGATGCGTTCAGTGAGCCAATTTACAACGTCGTATACACTGGCATCAGCTGAAATAGACTCTCCAACTAAGTCAACCAGGCTTTTCCCAAGTTCAAAGGGATCCACAGTTTGAAAACTGTTGTCCTTTTGTTGACTGTTTACAAATTCTGTCATGTTGACTTCAGAAATGTTTACATCTGATGGTAAAGCCTCGAGTAGTGCATGGACGACTTGTTCGACAGAGGACTTCTGTGCCTCTTCAGTAATCTTCGTACACAGCGAAACAATTCCCTCGTCTTGAATCGCTACACCATGATCAAATAGGATGTACAAAAATGTCGATAATGTGATGGCAAGGTTGCCCTTTTTGGCTGAAGATTTGTCCATGAGTAGCTCCAGAAGTATGGTTCAAAGTACAAAGGTGTGATGCTGACTGTAGTGTATCGTGTTACGAATCAGCCATCTGATTTTATTTTAATCACTGTATTCTTAACGAATATCGTTGGGGAGTGTCATGATTTTTTGGTTGAGTACGATATTGCTTTTGGGTTGCCAAACAGCTTCTACAAAAGTTACAGAGGCCGTTATGCTCGAACAACAAGGGGAGTCTGTAGCCGCTTTTGATATTTACAAATCCATTCTCAGTCAATATCCGAATACCCCCGAGGCTAAGACATCGCTGCGACGAATTCAACGAATGCACCTGAAAATGGCTAAATCTTTGGAAAACACAGACCCCAAACGAGCGATTGTGTTGTATCAATCGATGCTCGATAGATGGCCATCTTCAGAGTATGGTCAGTTGGCAAAAGAGAAACTCGCAAAACTCAGTGATCAAGCACCAAACGTCGGTGAAGATCAGCCTGTGACACCTCAAACGACTACAAAAACTCTAGAGGAGGCCCAGCCCCTAGATGAACCGACTGAAATAGTGGGCTCATTGGATAAGCAAGTGAATGAGAATGCGATCGTTGATCAGGCTGAGTTTGACGCCTGTGAGACAGCGAAAAAAAACGAATCAAGGATCGTTTGGCAGCAGTATAAAAACTCCTTTCCAAATGGTGTGTGCATCAAAGAAGCAAACGATTTTTTGAGTACAGTGTCTCCTAGACAGATGGAGTTGGATCAGGCGAAAGCGAAGGCTGTCGTAGTTAAGAAGGCATTGAAATCCGTTTGCAATGAGTATCGACTGGTGCAAACAACTTCCAATCCCAATGCCTGTGATGATCCCAGTAGAGCATTGATGACGGAGTTTGCCAGACTCCAGAAGCGCAAATCAGATCTTCTGGCTTCAGGGGAAGTCGATAAGAAGGAGTATTACGAAAAGTGGATACCTCCACGATGGAGAAAACTGTCAGACGCTGAGGATACCGCTTGTGCCGAACTGAGGGGGTTTGTAGATGAGTTGGCAAAACAAGGGATAGATCGTTCGGCGATAGAAACTGAGTTGGCTGTTGTACGAACGTGCTTCGCGGATCAAGGCCGTATTGATTAGGCAATAGAGGGTATGAGATGTCCTTCACATGGATCTATATCTATGTGAAAACAGCGTTCTTATTGCTGTACAAATAGTACGTCTCCCTTTTGAATCTTGGCATCTTCATCAAGCCCATTCCAGCTTCGTATATCTTTCACGGAGCAGCTGTACTTCTTGGCAAGTGATTTGAGCGTATCGCCACTCTTTACAGTGTATTGAATATACTGTTTCGGTTTGGGCTTGGTGAGTCGGAGGGTTTCACCAATGGACGGTTCAGGGGTCTTGACTGCTGGATTCCAACGTTTAATATTGGATGTAGAGAGGGCGTAGGTTACCGCTATGGATTCCCACGTATCTCCTTCAGCCACAGTGTGTTCAAAGATTTTCCTGTGGTGAGAGACATCGACAGTCTTTTCTTGTACGCCCAGTCTAATCAGTTCATCTTCTGTTAGCTGTCGCCCGCTTGAGAGGCGGTCTTGTTGATTGCTTCGGCTATTTTTGATGTAGGTTTCAGTCTGCTCTGGTGGAACGTAGATGCGGATGTCATCTGTTTCAACGATCAGTCGTTCTTTCAGGATGTGTGGATTGTATTCTAAAAACTGCTCGACATTCATTTCGGCCATATCAGCGAGTGTCGTGACATGTTGATTTTTCTTTGCAGAGACGTGTTTCAGTACAAGGGGTTGGGATTTTTTAGACGTTTGAGGGATTCCAAATAGTTCAGGGTATTTATCCAAGATTGCCAATGCCAGAATTTTTGGAACATAATATTGAGTTTCTTCAGCCAGTGAGTCTCGTAATTCCCAATAGTTGATGGTTCCTTTGTTACCGATGGCTTTGTAGATTCTGGCTTCTCCAGCATTGTAAGAAGCCATGGCAAGATGCCAGTTTCCGCCGAACTCTTTATTGAGTTTGCTCAGATAGGCTATGGCGGCTTGTGTTGATCGAATCGGATCTCTACGTTCGTCAATTACATCGTTGATGATCAATCCGTATTCTTTGCCTGTACTGGGGATGAATTGCCATATGCCAACGGCTTGAGCGTGACTGGTGGCAGTTGGGTTAAAACCACTTTCAATCATCGCCATATAGAGAAGGTCTTTGGGGAGTCCCGCTCGTTTGAGTTCTGATTGGATGAGGTTCCTATATTTACCGCTGGCCCGAATCCATTTAGATGCGCTCCATCGTCCAGAATTACTGAAATGGTCAACCCAATAGATGACGGAGTCATTGAGGGGGATAGGGAGATCGAATCTAGACCAATCGACCTGTTCCAGTAGCTGTTCAGTTAAACTGGGTCCACCTGTGTCCTCCGTGGGTTCTGTCTCTACGCTGTCTGTACTGAGTTCTATGTTTGCAGGTACCGTTTCCTTTGTTGGATCGATGTCGTCCTTCGAAATTTCGGTGTCATCAACTGTAGGTTCCGACCATACAATCGGTGTATGCAGAACACCAATTAGACTGATCGTTGCTACGGCACCGATATGGACAATTCGATTTTGCAAGAAGAACTCCAAAGTAAGTCAAGGTAACAAGTGTCGAGTGACTGGATTTATGCTACACTCAACATCGAAATTGTAGTCCATTTGACTAGATTTTTCTGCTCAAAAATAACGTGTGTTGTTTTGATCCAGCAACTGAGGGTACACGATGGATGTGTCTCGATGTGTCTTTGTCTCTTTAAATATTGAGGTTTCATGAGCATCTCTACAGTCAATAAGACTCAACAAAAGCAGCAGATTGCTTCCGATGTACAGAGTCTACCGGTCAGTCAGATCCGGAGAATGATAGAAGACCACAGGTACTTTTATCGTTGGATGTTGTCGGAGTTCCCCAATCGTCCTGCTGCTGGCGTGGCATTACATCAAGCCATTCGGGAAGGAGTGACCAAAGATATAGCCCAATACAGTATGCTCTCATCTGTGATAGCAGAGCGTTTTGCTCGTCGTTTGAGCGCGCTCACGGGATTGACGCTTGAGTGGTCTTTGTGGGCTGTGCAAACATGGTCAGCCGCTACTGGCGTAGAAGCAGATATTGTCAAACGTGGTGCAGGAGGGGTAATTGGTCGGACTGTGAAACGTCCCAATCAAGGATTGTTGGTGGCAGATAGAACGAAGATGACTGAGCTCAAGGGGCACCGGAAAACGTTGACAGACATCGCATTCACTCCAAATGGTCGATGGGCGGCTACGGCGAGTTTGGATAGGAGCATTCGTTTGTGGGATACCCGTACTGGAAAAATGCTGGCTCGATTTTTGGCAGGGCATCGCGATTGGATTCGAAGCTTGGCTTTTCAACCAGATGGAAACCAGCTTTGCTCTGGGGGCGATGATGGTGCGATAAGACTTTGGGACTTGACCAAAGGTAAGCGATTACAACGTATTCCTGCGACTCAAGGCTGGGTTCGGACAGTGTCGTATAGCCCTGATGGAACCCTTTTGGCAGCGGGTGGTCAGGATGGAATGGTGAGCATATGGTCTGTAGAGAGTTTGGAGTTGTTGCAGCGACTGGGTCCTTTTGGTCGTACGATAAATAGAGTGGTATTTACCTATGACGGCAGTGCGATTTGCATTGCGATGGAGGGGCAGGTAGAGGCCTGGCACATGCGCGAAAATAAACGTTTGTATCGCCGAACAGTTCGAGGTGATCGAACCAGTGTATTAACGCTTCCAGATGGTGGGGTTGTAATTGCTTCGAAAGAAGGATTGCAGCGTGTTGAACTCGACAATCCAGATGCTGTGATCCATTTTGTGGGGCATACACATGATGTTTGGGGGATGGCGCTCGATCCAAATGGACCTACGGTGGCATCTTTTGGGCGGGATCGGAGTATTCGCTTTTGGGATGCTCGCAATGGTACCGCCCTTTGGAAGATGGAGATGAAAACCGATATTAACGCGGTGTCAATTTCCAGTACAGGAAAACTCGGTGTCGCATTGTCTTCTACCAAAGGATGGATTTGGGCATTGGAGCGTAGAAAATGAGTTCACCATCCGAACCATTGCGGCAACAGATGGGGCAGACCATTTCAGATCTGCTTCAAACATGTGGACTTCAGCTGCTTGAACAGCCACTTCGACTGGAGGGGTGGTTGCGAGACCTCTATCCTGACCATCGTGCGGCTGTATCCGTTGTGATAGAATCCTTGCAGACTCAATGTCATGTGGAGTCTGGATCCGTTCAGGATATTTCCGCTAGGCTGGCTTTGCGATCTGGCTTGGCACCACAATGGGCTGATTTTGGGGTTCGTTTGTGGAGAGTTGCCTTGAAAGGACATAAACTGGATGTACAAGTGGTCCAGGCTATACACAGCAATGCTGAAACAGCCATATCCGGTGGTGTGACACAAACAGTGGAAACCATATTGGGACCGTTTCGAGATTGAGGAGAGAGCATGAATTTAGTGGTTTTGGCGGGAGTGTGTTTGTTGGCACAATTTCTTTTGGCGATGGGATGGCTCGCAACGTCAAAATCGCTACGGACATGGGCTGTTTCGATGAAGGATGGCTGGCAAAATGACAGCGCCGATACCATAAGAGATCGATTGCCACTGATGGTCAACGTACTGCAGCAAAATATAGTGCCTTGGAAAGGGCGGCCACATCTTAAAGATGTCAGTTCACTTTGGCTAACCAAGAGCAAGGTCGAAGAAGATCACGGCAGTTCTATATGGGTACTGTATGGATTGTTTGCTGGTGTGCTACTGATGACTGCCACGCAGTCTTTGGCTTCAGATGTCATTGAGACTTGGATTGCACCAACGATGCAGGGCTTCGTGTGCGTGTCTTTGGGGCTCACCTTCTTTGTGAATCATCACGTGACAGGTAGTATAAGGGCCGCTAGGTTAGCTCTCGATGCAGTTTGTCCACCATTACCCTCTGCTGACAATGTCACTCGAGATGTGATGGAGCAGCTCCAAAAACAGCTGACTCTGTTGCGAAATGGTCAGCAACAATCGTTGGATTCTTTGGGGAAGTCTCAAGCAACACTCGCCAAACTCGGTGATAATCTTCAGTTGGCTTTTCAAAAAAGTGTTCGGGAGCAACTCTCTCCAACCTTGGCAGAGATTTCTAAACTTGCCAGTGATTCTCAGCAAGCCAATCAGCGGTATGTCGAAGAAACAACCCGCAAACAGAATCAAGTGGTACAAGGGCTCATCGTGCAAGTCATGGATGGAATAGACCAGGCAATTGGCCAATCTCTCAGAGACACTTCGGAGAGTTTTGCTGCGTCTGTTCAGCGTCAACAGGTATCTATGGATCGATGGAGACGATCGGTTGAGTCTGTGGCTGAAGTGATCGGAACATTGGAGAAAACAACAAAGGGTGTAACGCTTGGTGCAGAACGGATGGCGCAAGCCGCTGAGCCTGTTCAAGCTGCTGCACAGGTTTTTTCCGATTCTGCCAAAGAACTTCAGAAGGTTTTTCCCGTGGTGTCTCAACTTGGCGATATGGTTCTAAGGGCTCAGTCGGGACTCACCGAATCTCATTCTGCGATTCAACGAGGTACAGCAGAGTATTTAGAAGTTACTGGTACAATCCGATCGATGGTCACAGATCTCAATCAAGCACATGAACGTGCCATTGAGCGCATATCTGGTGGTGTTGAGGATACCCTTATTCAGCCATTTGTTCAGATGTCAGGTGAATTGCAAACATTGCAAACAGGTCAGCGTACGGCATTTGAACAATTGCAGCAGATGACATCGAGCATTGAACAGACGTTACAACAGCTCGAGGGAGGACATGACAATCTCAGTACACTAGCCGAGCAGATTCAACAGGCGGGGGAGCCCAGTATTCAAGCAGCGGCATCCTTTGTTCTTGTGTCTGAACAGCTTCAAAAGATTGTTCCGCAACTCGAACACACCAGTCAAATTCACGAGGTGGGTGCCCAAACGATGAAGCGCATTTCGGATGGATTGCAGTCGGAGAACAATCGAAATGAGCAAATGCTGGAACAAGTTCAAGGCTTGGTAGTGCACTTGGAGTCGACGCAACAGCAGATGGCGGAGCGTGTTGCGAAGGGGGTTGATGGTGCTCTCGCTGACAAGTTAATTGAAGCGAGGAGCCGTTTTGTAGAAGACGTCACAGCAGCCAGTGATGCCCTAAGACAATCGGGTGTGGGTGTGGCAGAGCAGTTACAGCAAAGTTCGGTTGAGTTGACACAAACCTTGCAGACTGCCCGTGTAGAGTGGGACACACAAATTCGCTCCTCCGGATCGTACCTGAACGATTCTTTAAAGAAGTCTGGCTCTGATATCAATATCTCTTTGTCTCAAGTACGTCAGCAGCTTGCAGATACCATGTCTGATTCTACGAAAGTCTTGCAACAGAGTTTACATACGGCGGGTCAAACCTTCATCCAAGACTGGGGGCATATGGGTCAAAGCATTCGAGATGCCCTTGAGCATGCCAGTCAGTCTCTCGATCAGTCTGTTCAGGAAGTGGGTCGAAAACTCAATCAACGAATTGACGAAGCCGGTCAATCGTTGGAACTTTCGGTTCAGCAGTCGGCTCAGTCATTACAAGATGGGGCAACGCATGCGCATGATAAGTTGAGTCAAGTGGGAGAGGGTTGGTCGAGTGCCATTCAAGACGCAGCACAATCCTTGCGTGGAAACGCTCAGTTTGTATCGGAGACCATTTCTTCTACACTGTCATCGGTTCAATCAGAGATGGAAGCTCATTTGGCGCGCACGTTGCAGTCATTAGAGAACCAGATGACTCAACGATTGGATGAGGGGGTTGCTCGGCAGCAGAAACTGATTGAACAAAGTAATATCTTACAGGGAAAAGCGACGCAGCAATTGCTAGAGGGTACTCAGCAGTCGACAGAACGTTTGCAGCAAACAATCCAAATCACACAAGAGGCACTTCAAACCAAGCTGTCTGATTTTGGAACAGATCTTCAGGTGTCGCTGCAAGAGATTTTTCAGCAGTATCAGAATGGACTGTTGTCCGCCGCTCGTCAGCAGGAGTTGGCTGGTCAATCCTTGCTTGATCAGGCCCAAGAGGCTGGTCAAAAACTCCAACAGGCTATGGGGCAGGCACAGGTTCAAACGCAAAATGCACTGCAGAATATGGGTGCAGATATGGTGCTTCATTTGGGACAGATTCACCGTCAGTACAGTGAGTCTTTGGAGCGTTCTCAGACATCAATGTCGCAGCTGGTCACTTTGCAAGAGGGACATATCGGTTCATGGCAAGAGTTGGTGACAACGCTTACCCCTGCATTGTCTCAGTTAAATGACAGCGCCGTGCAGTTGGATCAAGTGGTCAACAGTTTGAAAGAGAGTATGACACCTGCAACGACTGTTTCGGAAAATTTCAAACAAGCGTCCAACCAACTCCAAGCGGTGTTTCCGAATATTTCAGATACTGCAGATTCCTATCATCAGTTCAATACATCTCTTCAAGAGGCCTCCAAAGCGTTGGCGATTACAGCGGAGAAGTATAGCAAAGCGGGCGGTGATATGGGGATGGTCTTGTCTCAAATAGAGGAGAGTCTAGACTTGCAAAATCAAAGCAATCAATCGGTTTCAACAACGTTGCAAGGGGTTGAGAATACCATCAACAACTTGGAACCAGTGGTTCGATTGATGCAGCAGGCATCGCATGATATCCGAGTGGTCTCAGAAGGCAGCACAAATACCATTGAAACCATGAAGCAAGCGACAGAGTCTCAAAATCAGAGTGTCCAACAAATGGGTAGATTAAGTGGACAGTTGTTGAAAACGTTGTCCAGTCAGTCTACAAGATTGCTCGAATTAACAGGACAAATGGAGCAGATGCAGAAGGTGCTCACTGTTGGTGTCGATGCGTTTGCCCATCAACTACCGCAGTCCGTCGATGGTACACTGGTTCAGTTTGATGCCGTTCTCGCTGAAGGTGTACTTCGAATTAATGGGTCGATAGAGAGACTCCGTGAAGCGATGGATGATTTGATTGAGCAATTGGAGCGTTGATGTTCCCAAAGAATATCAAATTTGTGAGTACCCCTAGTCAGCTCCAACAAGCTGTCGAATCTTTGCCCGAACCGAAAGGAAAGGTGCGTCGGTCTGCTTCCAAAGATAATGCCCTTCGCTCGAAACTTCTTCAAATCGAGACATCGCAGCTTCGGCAGTGGAAGTTAAAACCGGCGATGCTTAGACTGATTCCGGCACTGGCTAGAGAGCGAAGCAACGCGATTTTACAGGAGAAGGTTCTGGCGATTGCTGTCACATCACTGGAAAATATGGATGAGAGCACATTGATGGATGTCTTGTCACTCTATTGGAGTAACGAAGAGTTTAGGCTTGCGTTCAACGCCCACTGCGTTCGTCAACCGCCGACTGAGCACGCTTGGCTGATCAAGCATTACAAAGCCTTTCGATCAGCAGACCCACCACAATCGATCGCCGATACAATTGACTCAGTACAAACGCTGTATAATTTGCATAAGTATCTGGAGATGCAGACATCAAACCCTCTATTTATTGCCATCTGTCAGTCTTATGTGAAACACTTGGACGTTGCCCACGTTGCATCTTGGTCATGGGTAACACTGCTGGCGTTCTTACAGTCGGGTTACCCTCTGGATGTTCGTCAGCAGGTGTTTGAATGGGTCCTGATAGAATACATCGGCAAATCACTAGCGCTCAGTTCGATATTGGAGTCGGAACACTTGATGACATTGTTGTCTTTAAACTTGCTTCCACAGAAGCGTCTTCAGAGATTACCACCACACCTTCAATTAATTGGTTCGGGTGTTCAAAAGCATCAGCAGCTGAGACGGTGGCTATCAGGTTCTGATTTGGATGGCTGGAAGAGTGTGCTTCCATTCATTCAATCAGTGTTGCTTCATCGTCCTTCTGGATGGTTGTGTGTCATGTTTGATTCTCACGTATTGATTTGGCCTATGTCAAAGCGAGACCCAACTGTGTATATAGTTTCCGTCGCATATTTTCGACAGCGATTACAAAGTAAGTTAAGACAGCCCATTCCGATTGCACTCAGTCAAAAATCCGTGATGAACTCCCTTGATAAAGAGAGCGACTGGGCTTCCGAATTCTTACGGTGGCGAAGTGCAGGTTCGGATTATGATCAGAAGGGTGCAAACAATCTGGAGCAGAGATGATGTGGTGGATGGCATTGGCACAGGCAGAGCAAGTACTTGTTCAGGAGACTACACCAAGTGCGGATATAGAGTGGAAACGATGTTACCCAAATCATGTTCGTCAGGAAGCGATGTGCACTAAGATTGAAGTTCCCGTCGATCACAAGGATCCTTCAGAAGAAAAGATGTCACTCCATGTGGTAAAACTTCCTGCAATTCGTGCGAATGCCGAAGACGACCCAGTGTTTGTCTTGGCTGGAGGACCTGGTCAGGGAGCCTCCGAAGTGATCTCAACCTTGTATCCAGCGCTCCGTAAGATTCACCAAAGACGGACGTTGATATTCTTAGATCAACGAGGCACAGGACAATCTGGACCTCTCGATTGCGAGTTGCCAGAAGACAATGGAGTGGAGGTTCCAGTAGAAGCCTTGCAAGCCTGCGTAAGAGATCTTCCAAGATCGGCTTCATGGTATCAGACGGAGTATTTGGCTGCGGATACCAATTGGACTCGGCAGGTGTTGGGATATCAATCGATCAATATATATGGGGTGTCGTACGGTACCAGACTTAGTTTGACGATTATGCAAAACTATCCGACTGCCGTTCGTTCGGCTGTATTGGATGGTGTGGTACCCTTTCAAAAATCGATAGGTGGTGACTTTGGAGATGGGGTTCGGCACGCTTTAGACCAGGTATTTATTGATTGTGAATCAACAGAAGATTGCAACGCAGCCTTTCCGGATTTACGTGCGGAATATGAGACGGTTGTACACAGTTTGCAAGACTCTGGACCAAGGAATATTGGTCATCATCACTCCATTACTGGTGTCAAGACATATACTGAAGTGAGTGATCAGGTCTTTTGGGGGGTTCTCCAACAGCTTCTATATCAGGGTGTGACAACGTCTTTGATTCCCTATGCGATTCACAATATAGCCACATACGATGACTGGTCTACTGTAGTCGGTTGGCTTGGGAACAGTCCATTTGATGGGATTCCGATTGGGTTGTATCTTTCGATTATGTGTGCAGAAGACGTTCCCAAGATTGATTTTTCTACGCCCACCGAAATGGATCTTGGTGTTTTGTCTACCACACAGCTGAAAGAGATGTGTTCTATTTGGAATGTGGAGCCAGTTTCAACAGACTCAACAGGCTGGACTTCCGATATACCGACTCTGTTGTTGAGTGGTGTAAATGATCCCGTTACGCCACCTGAATATGGGGATTTGGCTTTGAGTCAGCTGCGCAATGCAACTCATGTTGTCGTTTCTGGAACAGCACACAATACCATATATCATCCTTGCATTTATGAGATGGCAACTGATTTTTATCAAGACTTGAATCCACAATCTCTGGATACGAAATGTGCTACTGAACTAAAGAGGCCTCCCTTTATCCTCTCTGCAACCGGAACGGCCCCATGATTAAAGTCGACAATATAGCGAAGTCTTTTGGGGATGTTCACGCCGTTCAAGCAGTATCATTCACGGCGTTAGACGGACAGATCACTGGTCTTCTAGGACCGAATGGTGCAGGTAAATCCACCACTATAAGAATGATGTACGGATTGCTTCAGCCTGATCGGGGTAGGGTGGATGTAGATGGGTTCAATCCCAGTGTGCAGCCCGTAGAGGCAAGAAAATGCTTGGGAGCACTTCCAGATGCTTACGGTTTGTATCCCAGGTTGACGGCTCGAGAAAACATTGCATACTTTGGACAATTGCAGGGAATGAGTGGGCAGGTTTTGAAACGTCGCATCGATGAATTAAATGAGCTACTCGATATGAAGGAGATTATATCTAGACGAGTCGATGGCTTTTCTCAAGGTCAGCGAATGAAAGTATCCATCGCCAGAGCGATCGTTCACGATCCAAAGAACGTCATTTTGGACGAGCCAACAAACGGTTTGGATGTCATGACAACCCGAGCGATGAGAACCTTGATTCGTCGTATGAAAGAAGCCGGGTGCTGTGTCATACTATCCAGTCACATCATGCAGGAGGTTTCAGCTTTGTGTGATGAGATTGTGGTGATCGCCAGAGGGAAAGTCGTTGCCACAGGCAATGTGGCTGAATTTTGTAAGTTAACTGGGGAAGAGGATTTGGAAGAGGCCTTCGTCAAATTGGTCTGTGAGGATTCAGAAAAATGAGCTTCTGGAAGTTGATAAAAGTTGTAGCATACAAAGAGTTGTTAGACGGATTTAGAGATCGTAGAGCGTTGATGTCGGCATTGACCTTTCCTTTGTTGGGTCCCCTTATGATTACCGTGATGCTGTCCGTGATCTCATCAGAGGAAGAGATAGAAGGTCCATTAGAGATCCCTGTGGTTGGAGTGGAACATGCTCCAAATCTAGTTCGATTCTTGGAGGAACAGGGCGTCCTGCTCGAGACACCAACAGAGGAGATGCTGACAGACCCTCATGAGGTTGTTCGCAGAGGAGATGAAGCGATCGTTGTAGACATATCAGAGGATTATTCTGCGGACTTTCAAGATGGGGTTCCAGCAACGATAACCCTTATTGCTGACGAGTCTAAGCGTAGTACACAGGTTGCGATGTCTAGACTGTCTGCTGTATTGGGTGCATACAACTCACGTATTGGACAACTTCGCTTGCTCGCGAGGGGAATATCACCGCAAGTGTTGCGACCATTGAACATTCATAAAGAAGATTTGGCAACTCCTCAAACTCGAGCCTCCAATATATTGGAAATGATAGGCATGTTTTTAATTATGGCCGCGTTTGGATGTAACATGTACATTGCCATTGATGCGACTGCTGGAGAGCGTGAACGGGGATCCTTAGAGCCCCTGTTATTACAACCAATACATGCTCGTGTATTGGTGCTCGGTAAGTGGTTGAGTACAGTCGTATTTGGTCTGATTGGCGGAATCCTAACGCTCTTTTGTCTGTCCGTGGCGATGCATCAATTGCCACTCGAAAATCTTGGGCTTCGATTGGTGTTTGGTGTTCGTGAATCGGCGCAATTAATGTTCATAGCCATGCCGCTAATTTTGTTTGCCGGAGCGGCACAACTGTTACTAGCTACCATCGCCAAATCTTTCAAAGAGGCTCAAACGTATCTTTCTGCCACGATGTTGCTTCCAATGTTGCCTGGATTGTTTGCGTCTATGAAGCCGATGGAGCCTTCGATTTGGATGGCTGCAGTACCCGCATTGGGTCAGCAAGTAATGACCAGTATGGTGCTTCGAGGGGAGACTGTTGGGATTGAATATTTATCAATATCTACAGGGGTCTGCTGTGTTTTAACAGGGGGCTCATTGTTGATCATGACTCGGGTATTGAGTTCCGAGTATTTGTTTCAAAAGTAGACAAATATCAACGTTTTTGAAAATTCAACAGAGATTGTGTCCGATTTTGTTCTTGGGTATCGTCCTAGTTTCCACGGGGTGTTTTAGTCGTTTACTTAGGGGGACAAATTTAGACCGTACTGTATCTCTTTTATGAAATATAGTGTAAGATGGTGTGCTGGTGATTTGGGGGTTGAATGGAAGAGGTGAACAAAATGAGCCATGGGTCGTTTTGGATGGTGATGAAAGAGGGAGAGCAACAGTTTGAAGGCTTGTATGAGGTGTTGGTTTACAAGGAAAAGCAAAGACAACAGAACGGGGATTTTTATGATCCCAAGATAGTTGACAACGTACAGTTATTTTGTCAAAGTTTTGCGGAACAATCGGATATGTTTGAGATATGGCTACACAAGTTGTGTGCTTGCATACAACATTGTGCAGATGACGAGTTGGCCCATCAGCGTTTGATAGAAATCTGGCGATTGTGCAATGATTTACAGGGGCTCATTCAGAAGAAACTGTGGATGCCGTATGATATGCCATCTGCCAACAATCAACATTTTGGATATTGAAGGTTGGATATTGAAGGTTGGATATTGAAGGTTGGAGATACTAAGGCACATGGGAGAGGGACGATCCTTCATCCTCATGGGCCATTACAAAGGCTCAACTTCGTGCAATGTAATATCTGGGGCATTGTCCAGAGCATAGTTGAGTGACCACAGTGACTCGGACAGCAGTACAGGTTGATTGTTTCTATCGCGGAGAACAGGATAGTCTCGCCTGGCTTCCAACCATTTGATGGTTTCATCCGTTCCTTCAACCCAGCGTGCAAACTGGAAAGAGAGCAGCTCTAAAACAACGGTCACTCGGTACTCATTTTTGAGTCGTTCACGGAGAACTTCAAACTGTAGCATTCCCACCGCGCCTAAATAAGGCTCGGATCTTCCACGATGTGGATGGTAGAAGATTTGAATCACTCCTTCGTGAGACAACTGAGTTAGTCCTGCGTCCAATTGTTTCTTCTTTAGCGGATCTTTAAGGACAACACGAGAAAAGTGCTCGGGGGCAAAACGAGGGATCCCATCAAACTTTAGGATTCCTTTTCCAGACAGGGTATCTCCAATACGCAGCTTGCCTGGGTCATACAATCCGACGATATCTCCAGGATAGGCGTTGTCTACAATCGAGCGTTCTTGAGCCATGAAAGAGTGTGGTTTGGCGAGTTTGAGTTTATCTCCATTTCGTCCAATGACCACGGTCATATCCCTCTCGAAAGCTCCAGAGACTACACGCATAAATGCGATGCGGTCTCGATGTTTGGGATTCATGTTGGCTTGAATTTTAAATATAAACCCAGTAAAGCGCTCTTCTTCTGGCGATATGGTCAGCCCGTCAATGGTTTTTCTAGGGGAAGGAGGCGCTGCCTTTTCAGTAAGGAATCGAAGTAGCGGTTCTACTCCGAAGTTGTTCATCGCTGACCCCCAAAATACAGGCGACAGTTTTCCATCCAAGAATTCTTCATCGGTGAATTCATCACCCGCCATT
>CALDQI010000605.1:0-2010 GCA_937911635.1 uncultured Pseudomonadota bacterium
AATCCAAGTACAACCGACAGTACCTCTCGCGATTGAAAATGGAGATGCCCCAGCGGAGATATTAGTTCTCCAAGGTCGCCCCATCGGAGAACCTGTCGCCAAGTATGGTCCTTTTGTGATGAATACCCAACAGGAGCTGCAACAGGCTTATCAAGACTACCAACGAACACAGTTTGGTGGCTGGCCATGGACTGGTAGAGATCCTGTCCATGGATTGGATGAACGATTTGCAGTACATGCAGATGGAACTGTGGAGCGGAGAGGGTAACCACATCTCTAGAGTATCCAAACGAAAAAAGCCCCATCATGGGACTTTTCAACCCACCAATGGGACCTTTTAAATGGCTCAGGGCAGACTTGAACTGCCGACCTTAGGGTTATGAATCCTACGCTCTAACCTGCTGAGCTACTGAGCCGTAAACTGAAGCAAATGTAATCTTTTTTGGACAGTACGTCAAATCAAGCCGCTACTTTTTGGATGGGGGCTTTCCGTCATCCGGTTTTTGGATGGGATTCTTGTCAAAGATGGCGTGACTTTTTTTTGCACCTGTTGGTCTGGCACGAGGAATCTTCATTCGGCCTTCTGGATTCCCGAACCCGAACAAATCATCCAATCCCCCACTCCCTGAAGCTGCGTTGGGTGAGCGATTGACCGGTTGCACATCAGATATGGGAGGAGCTGCAGGAACTGAAGGCGGTGGTGGAGCGGGATTGACTTGCTTCACAACCGGTTGTGAGTTCGATATGGTTGAGCGACGCATTCGCATATTGCCGCTGCGCGACTTTTGAGTTGAGCCGGTCGGTCTAGGGATACTCCGGTTAATCGGTTCTTGATTCGGTCCTGATTGGTTTGCTGCAGCTGTCGACCGATTGCCTCCCGACACAGTCGAAATATCTGGTCTCACCGGAAGTTTTGCAACTGCATGACCCTTTTGCTGACCGAACTCAGGCTTTTGATTGGGCTTCGGCTGTACAGCTTTTGGTTGTGGCCTTGGAGTTGGAGGCGTTCGACTGGGTTCTCTAGTTGCAGCGGAAGGAATCCCTTGGGGACGAAATGCTTGAGGCGCCTTAGGCTTATCTGTCTCAATCCGAGGTTTGAGCTCGGGAACTTTGGCATGTGGGGCAACCGGTCTTCGATTTTCTCCGAGAATCAACTTCGACGGTCCAACTTCTGGTTTATAAGGCTTGTTGTAATCCAGTGGATGGTATGGGTCTGGGATTTCAAAATAATCAAACAAACGACGAGAAGTACACACTGGAGGTCTCAACGGTCTAAGCCTGGCCGTCATTCTTTCAACAAGCGTTAAACGCCCCTCAAACTCAGATAGAATTTGCTTTGCCTTGAGTTCCGTTGCCTCTTTCTTTTTTTCTTTTGAGTGACCATCTGACATTGACTCTCCAAATACAACGGGATGTTTTATAAGACATCATAGACAAAATCGATGCGTATGGCTAAAATTAGTTTCATGACCAGTCC
This sequence comes from uncultured Pseudomonadota bacterium, assembly GCA_937911635.1. GTDB lineage: Bacteria > Myxococcota_A > UBA796 > UBA796 > UBA796 > CAJWHX01. The sequence continues at coordinate 1,478 of CALDQI010000605.1, forward strand.
TTATCCTTATCACGTCTACATTCATGCACCATGGTGTAAGTCCAAATGTCCTTATTGCGACTTCACGGTATACGTTGATCGAAATCCACCATTTGAAGAATGGAAACACAAAGTCATCAAAGACTGGCGGTACACAATGCAAGTCTCAGAATGGAACCCACGTGGTCCGGACACCATATACTTCGGAGGCGGTACACCTTCATTAGTGCCGGCAAGCATGTTGGCAACCCTTATCGACACCATTCGCACCCCACAAACAACAGAGGTTACCGTTGAAGTAAACCCCGGTGATGTAACCTTACAAGGTCTTGAAATTCTAAAGTCCATTGGAGTGACTCGGTTGTCCCTTGGCATTCAAACATTCAATCGCAAACACCTTCGTCGTTTGGGTCGCGGCAGTACCCCCAAAGACTGTGTGCAATTATTGAATTGGGTTGATCGCGTTGGTTTTGACTCTTGGTCGATGGATCTCATGTTCGGACTTCCCGATCAAACACTGGATGCACTCAACGAAGATATCACCCGTATACTTC
>CALDQI010000606.1:0-2793 GCA_937911635.1 uncultured Pseudomonadota bacterium
CAGGATAAGGCCCCAATCCCAAGTCAATCCGTTTAGAGCCAACTACCGTTCTTAGTATCCATGAACGTGCAGCAGCTTTATTTGATCCCGTTGGTGGCCGGCAATACAAATAGAGCCCAGAGACACCACCCACTGCATGAAGCGCTGGGCATGGATCGCCGACATTTATTCCGTTCTTCGCCTTTTTGACTGTCCCGTGAGCCAGCCGCTTGACCTGGAGAGCCCCCAGTTCTGGTGCAATTTTAGGCATTCTCTAACCTCCCGAATCTCAATGCCCCATCATCTGTCCCATCATTTGGTGTCACCAAAACATAGACTTCATCATCGCGATCGAATCCCATCAACTGAGACCCGTCCAGAGAGCTAAAGGCTGTCCCTGCTCCCAGTTGAATAATGGTATCTTGACCGCCATTGCTGGCGTCCAATACGTGCCACTCATAGGATAGAGTCACACTATCTCCATTAAAGTCAGACGCACTCGAAGCCACAGTGATGATGTCATTGGTATAGGGAGACAAATCGTTCAAAAGGACACCTGTCACCACTGGAGCCGTATTGGAAATGACAGACGGAACTGAGGTCGACGTGGTCGTATTCCCTTCAAAGTCAATAGCAACGGCGGTACAGGTCAGAGAATCGCCGACACTGGCATCCGTCGAGTTGACAAGCCATGAAACACCGGTCGCTACCTGTGAGCCATTCACCTGCCAAATGTAACTGAGAGAAGCCACACCATCGTCTGGATCACTCGCTATAGCTGAACAGTTCGCTGTTGTCCCAATTTCCACAACGGTTGGGTCAATAACTGCACCTTGATCAAATACGGGTGAAGTATTCACTATTGTAACCGAAGTACTCGAATTGGATACCGCACCTTGTGCATCTTCAGCAGTCACTGAACAGGTCAATACGTCGTCATAATTAGATCCTGTAGAAGCCACATCCAATGTTGCTAGATTGGTGCTCGTTGTGGTTGGCGTATAGGAAGCACCAGTCGTCTGGTTGGTAAAGGTGAAACTCAATGTTGGGGTATCCCCATCGATATCAGAGGCTTCCGCGTAGCAAGAGAGTATATCATTCAGCGTCGGTTCTACTGGGTTGAGCGTCAACACATCCACTGTTGGATTTGTATTGGCCACCGTTACGCTGTTCGTCATTGAAGATGTTGCACCCGATGCATCGGATACCGTCACCGTACACTCTACGACATCAAAAGGACTTGGGCTCACCGTACTGAGGTCAAGAGTATTTGAAACACCGACCGAAGAACCACTCACGAACCACTCATACCCAGTCATCAAGGACTCTCCATCTGGGTCAGAAGCGCTTGAAGCACAGGTTAACAGTTGATTGCTACTTGGACTGGTTGGACTGATCGAAACAGAAGAAACAGATGGGTTTCGATTCTCAATGACATCGGAGGTTTGAGCCATTGCCATTCCACCATTGGAATCCGTTACACTCGCTGAACAGGTCACAGAATCCCCAACAGACAGTGAATAGCTACTCAGGTCAATCGTTGCGCCATTGTATATAGAGCCGTTCACATCCCAGCTGTACGTTGGTGTAACGATCTCATCGATATCACTTGCCGTTGCCGAGCATGTCAACACAGAATCGTTGTAGGTACCACCACTCGACGAAATGACTGGGGATGAGACAGTTGGAATCGAGTTTGAAATCGTAATGGCGACTTCAGAAAAGGCTCCATCCACATACCCATCATTGGGCGTCACTCGAACGGTCCAGATATCGCCAACATCCAAGTCCGCGGCTGGAACTGTACTTGTGGTGGATGTATGGATGTTTCCATTTTCATACCACTGATAATAGTGGGTTACTGCATCTCCATCAGAATCGGTCAATCCTGATGAAATGGCTACATTCAAGTCGGTATCGCTGTAGGCAGGGTCTGGAGTAATCGCAATCGTGGGAGCATCTGGCGGTGTATTGATCGTCAAAATGATATTGGAATCGGAAATCAAACCAGTCGTATCCGTCACTTGAAGCGATATTGAATGGGTGCCGGCAGACAAACTGTCGGTAAAGAACTGAGAATTGTTTTGTGAAGTGACAGGACCACTGTACAATTCACCATCCAAAGAAGAAGTCCACACGGCGGTTAACTCATTCGGTTGATCTTCATTGTCCTGTACCGTAGCTTGAAAGATAATCGAATCCCCAAGTGTGATGACATCTCCATTAAATGGCTGATCAATCGTTACGGTAGGCGGCGTACCCACTTGTAGAAGCATCGTATCCTGACATGTTGACCCCACTTCATCGGTCACAATCATCGAAACGATGTGATCATTGTTGGTAAATCCATCGTAGGTAAAGAGGATCTCCCCATTCGAGTTGATGGTGCCCGAGCCCAATGGACCGTCTTTGTCGGATTCAAACGATACCGTGAGTTCACTGGCATCAATATTGGCATCATTCCCTGTTCCTTCAAAAATGACACTCTCACCAACGACCACAGACGTTCCAGTTTCTGGAGAGAGTAAGTCACAACTCGGAGAAGAGTTCTCCGATCCAACTTGTAAAATAATCTGCTCTTTGGTCATCTTTCCAGAGGAGTCTGTGACCTGCAATTCAATGACGTGCTGTCCTTCTGTAAGGTAGCCATAGTCTGAAATCATCCCATCTGAATCGGGTGTGGCATCGACAGGCAAATCTCCATCTACTGAAGATGTCCACACAGCTGTCAAATCAGCGGGCAAGTCTTCATTGTCTGAAATCTGAGCGGAGAACAAAATTAGTTCATTGGAGTACTGATTTCCATTTTGAGTG
>CALDQI010000607.1:0-7261 GCA_937911635.1 uncultured Pseudomonadota bacterium
AATTACCAGAGGGAGTCGCCGTCGATCAAGGGCAATATTTCATGGACAACCTCCAACAAATGGCTTGGGGTGAAGCACGAACACGGCTCGGATCTTTTGAGGATTGTGCCGAAGTCGACACACCACGACCCGCAAAAGATGGCTGGCTGTTGCTAGAATCGATGGTGAAAAGTGATTGCGAATACGAAGATGAACTTCAAGGAACGGTCTATTTTGAATTGAACCTAGAGTACCCCCTCGACCCAACCAAAATCACATGGCATACCGACATCCGAGGAAAATGGGGGATCGATTATGACGGGGTCATCTATCGCGGACAAAGTGGATCACCCGACTATCAGGGCGGATATGCCACATCGCTCAAGCTCTTCATCGATGGTGAATGGAAGGAATTGCCAAGTATTATCGGAACCTCTTGGTATTACGATTTTCTATTGAAAGGATGTAATGTCGACAAAAGTAGTGAAACAGCTCACGCAGATATGAAAGTTTGGTTACTCGACAAGCACCCCGATCTCAAACAAGCCATCACCAGTATTCACCCGACTGAAGCCAGTCCTGAGCAATAAGGAGACACCATGCCGAATTGGATTTATCACAGAGCCACACTCCGTCCGTTTACCCGAAATGGTCAACGCATCATCGCAAGACTTCTCGCCGCGCAGAATACCCACAACTGGTTTGGGAATGCTGCTCCAGTTGAAGTACAGGTTTTGGAAGACAGCCTACCACTCGAAGATGAGATCGATGCCGAAACTTGGATCATACAACACTCAAACTTTGCGGCGTCTCCGTATGAAATCACCACGGATGAGGAAGGTAATGAAAGTACGGATTACTCCAAAGCATTCAAAAACCATTTAAGTCAGCAGTTTGCGTTTGAACCAACAGAGTGGTGGGACCCCTTAACTTTTGGTGTAAAATGGGGAGCCTGCAACGAAAGTTTTTCAGCCCTTGACAATGGCATTGAGTACAACTGCCGCACACCCTATGATGTATGCGAGGAACTCTATGTGTATCTGACACTAAACGGTATCGATGTCGACCTTGTCTGCGATGGAGAGATGGATGGCAAATACATCTTCAAATCACAAGGCGGTGAATACACGACTCATTACACTGCGAGTGGTGAACTTCGTTGCTGACCGCATATATTCCCAATCACTTGGCTACTTGAGCACCATCGGCAGCCGACTTCGATACTGGGTTGAGCTGAGCGAGCCAATCTTCTTTGACCAGTCTTGCCGTCATCTTTGCACTCATCATTACAGATGGAGTTCCCGCTCCTGGCTGAGTATTCGCACCAACCAAATAAAGATTTCGAATGTCTTCAGAACGATTGTGGGGTCTGAAGAATGCCGTTTGGGTCAACGTGGGTTCAACGCCGAAACCATTGCCCAAATACGAACCGAGTACATCTTGGAAGTAATGCGGATCGACAAAACTTTTGGTGACGATGTTCTCTCTCAAACCTGGAATGTACCCCTTCTCGTCTAAGAAGGTGAGCACACGATTCACCAACGCTTCACCTTCAACTGACCAGTCAATGTCTGCACCCAAATGCGGTACGGGAATCAGAGTGTACGCCGCGTGATGACCCTCTGGAGCCATGCTTGGATCGGTGAGGGTTGGAATGTGAAGGTACTGACTGAACTCCCCGGTGAGAACTTTGCGGTCGAAAATATCTGTCAGCAGTTCAGCATAATGCTCACTCAAAATGATATTGTGGTGACGCAAGTCGAGTGGTTCACCATTCAGCTCTGCTTCCGACTTCTTGAAACCAAAATAGATCACCACCAAAGACATGGAGTATTTCATCAGTTTGATCTTCCAATCTGGATTCCACGTTCGAAACTTCGAAGGGATCATTTTCATGTAGGTGGTGGCATAGTCAGCATTCGAACACACCACATCCGATTCAAACGTTCGGCCATCCTTCAGCGTGACGCCCTTCGCGACAGGCTTTGACATGAATCCAGTCTTCTCGACCATGATTTCAGCCACCTCTGCATTGTACTCAATCACCCCGCCAAGTTCTTGGAACTTCTTGACATAGGCTTGAACGAGCGCACCTGTACCGCCCATCACATAGTGAATTCCCCAAGTCTTCTCAACGAAGTGAATCATCGAGTAAATGGCGGGGACCTTGAGTGGATTCCCACCAACCAACAAGGTTTCAAAACTAAATACCCGCTGCATCTTGTCGGACTTGAAATACTTCTTGGCAAAACGAAATAAATTTCGAATGGCATCCAATTTAAGTAAATCTGGTGTGACGGCAAGCATACTTGGAATATCCCCAAAGTAGGTGTAGCCCAGCTCCATAAACCCGCGGCGGAATATCTGCTCAGCATCATCGTGGAACCGTTCGTACCCCTCTAAGTCTTCAGGGGCGAGTTCTTGGATTTGCTGACGGGTTCTCTCCGGATCTCCATCGTAATCGAAATAGGTACCATCATCGAAATAGATCCGATAAAATGGAAATATCGGACGGATATCGCAATATCTTTGTGTGTTGGGGTAATCCACAGGATTCACATCGTCTGGAAAATCATGAGTCTCTAGAGAGTCGTCTCCTATCTCAATAGACAACAGTTCTTCAATAAACTGGGGGACGGTAATGACGGTGGGACCCATGTCGAAGTAGAATCCATCTTGTTCCCGGACATACGCACGACCACCAGCTTTGTCGAGCTTTTCGAGCATGGTCACTTGAAAGCCCATGCCTTGTAGGCGAATAGCCAATGACAGGCCTCCAAAGCCTGATCCAATAACGGTTGCGGTCGGTGATGCGGTCATAACGTCTCCAGTAAAACTTAGAATGGTAAACACTGAGCGAGTTGCCTAGACCATCGAGTATTTGATGGCCCGGTAAACAACGGTGAAAAGAAGGACCCTGGGGTGTTTTGAAAATGGGTCTTCATACGAATAAAGGGTTGCTGCCAAGGGATATTGAGTTTTGTGGGGGCAACATGTTCCATAAATCCCAGTCCTGTGGATTCCCCACATGTAACATGTATCTGTATACGCTGATAAAACGGAGAATCATCAAGTCCTGCAATCTTATCGATTTCTAGCCGCACTCCTGATTCTAGAGTCACTTCCCAACTGACTGGGATCGATAAGCCATACAAACTCTGCTTCTTCGTATGGACATTGACCGACCGCACAAAATGTTGCCTCCATTCACCACGAGAAGATACGGATGCCACCATCCAAACAGACTTTGATCGTTGGGGCATTGAGTCTGTAGATTCTGTTCCGTCAACAAGATAGACTATCCATGTCTGATCTTTGAAAGAGGCTCGGGCCCACCACCAATGATCAATAGACAAATTTTCTAGAGCCTGCATGGAGATATTACTGTCGTGATATGCAAGACCAGTGAATGACATCGCTTGATGTGCAATCTCCAGCGATACATTGGCCGCACATTGAGTAGTCATAGGGATCCATTGATGTGGAGATTCTGTCCGGCCGACCATCTCCAAGTTCGATAGTAAAGGACCCGACACCTGAATCGTCCCCTTCACTGAGTGAGACGCTCCAGTTTGAGTTGTTTCTTCGCTAGCTGCAGAGCACAACTCCACAACGCAATGTACGACTCCGTCTTTTATGTGTCGATGAAAGGTATGCCCCCCGATAGACCACTTCTCCTTCCGTATTATCGACAAGGGATGAGACTCCGACCTCTCAAAATGCACTTCTGATTTGGGAAACTCTTGCAGAAGATAAAAGACTTCCTTTCCTTCTTTATAGATGACCACATTCACAGAATAGCGTTCTGACTTTGGTGTAGATGAGGATGGAAGAAAAGGCAATCCCTGTGAAAATATACAAACGCACCCATCGCCCTGCTCATTCAACACATCGATGTACCACCATGAAAATGCTGGACGATTATATGTATGATTGAACAGTCCTTTTGGATTGTCGATGGAAAGAAGTTGAATCATATAAACCTATTCAATAACTGTTCAAAATGTAACTTTTAATTTGCTTGGGACCAGTACTGGTCTATGAAAAGTTATGCATGACGATACACATATACAGACTGTAGATGAACTATATTTCCAAAGCGACATCCTAATTGTAGGCGCTGGTCCAGCTGGATTACTGCTTGCATTATCTTGTTTGAACGAGGGATTTTCAGTTTCAATTGTCGAAAAAGATACCAGCCATGTCTGGCATCAGAACTTCTGCTTTTGGAAAGAAGAACTGAGCGATGTGATTGTTCCTGAAGAATTTCAAAAACTATTCAATCAGTCAATTGAGATGGAATGGGATCGGGCTCTTGTTCGTATAAACCGTCAAACACAAGTGGAAATTGAATCCACGTTTGTCAAGTTCAATACTCCACGATTGCAACAGCAGCTCACCAAAACAGTTCAATCACTGGGCGCTAAGATTTTTGAAGACACGATTCAATCCATCGAGCATCACCCAACTCATTCTGTAATCAAAGGCGATCGTAAATACCAATCAAAAGTTGTGGTTCTGGCAAGTGGATCAACATCGAACCTTCTCTCGTACACTTCCAATCCAAAACCAGCCTTCCAAATTGCCTATGGTCAACTGTTGAAAGTCAATGACGCTTCGGCGTTCGATCTGAACGCTGTCGGCTTTATGAACTTTGATGCACCACTCAAAAATAAGCGACAGTACCACTACCCACCATCGTTTCTTTACACCTTGCCGATGTCTAGCACAGAAATATTTGTTGAAGAAACCATACTGGCGACTCGTGATACTGTTGACTGGAGTCTGTTGACCGGTCGGTTGGCAATGCGTAAACAATCCATGGGACTCCAAGATGCAGAGGTCTTAGACGAAGAACACTGCGTCATTCAAATGGGTGGTAGTCTACCAAAGTTTGGACGGACTCTAGCCTTTGGTGCGGCGGCCGGATTCACTCATCCTGTGACTGGTTTTCAGATGACGCGGTCTATTTGTACTGCACCTAGACTGGCGAAGACACTGCGTCAGTTTTGGAACGATGATGTTGACACTCTGTGCACAGAAAGTTGGGGAGCCATTTGGACAGAATCTGAAGAACGCAATCGTCGATTGTATTTGCTTGGTCTCGATATGATTACGCGATTCAATCTACGAGAAACTCAATCCTTCTTCGATGCGTTTTTTAAAGTCTCCGCGGAGAACCGAGCCGACTTCTTGTCTGGATGGGGTCCTACGAAGTCTGTAGAGTCAACGATGTGGCAAACCTTCCAGCACGCCAACTGGGGCACTCGAACACGGATTGTTCAGCACTCTATTCAGCATCCTTCTTCTTTGTTCTCAGCCCTTCTTGGTACGTCATTCCTGGAGCCGTCATGAGTCCTTTCACTGATACGAAACGCAATCCGGTTTTGGACATTGATGAAGGTCTACGCACCTTGGTTAAACAACACGCAGACGGGTTTTGTGGTGAAATGCTCCAAGAGCATTTGGACACCGGCGGAAAAAGATTGAGAGCCAAGTTAACCCTACAACTGGCAGACCTTTTCTACATTGCTCCCAAAGATGCAATGCAGTGGGCTCTTGCTGTGGAACTGCTTCACAATGCCACTCTCATTCACGATGACGTTCAAGATGGGGATCGAACCAGACGCAATCGACCAACAACGTGGGCCGTACATGGCGTAGCGCAAGCGATAAATGCCGGTGACCTAGGACTAATGTTACCATATCAGTGTATTGAAAACATGAGCATCTCAGACGATGTACGATGGCGACTGGCTCAAACTCTCAGCAAACACTCGATCGCCACAGTCAATGGGCAGAGCTTAGAAATGCGACTGTTATCCAACAGAGACTTTACCTTGGAATCTTACACAACAGCATCGCTCGGGAAAACTGGAGCCTTCTTTGGATTGCCAATGGAAGGCATCGCACACCTTGCAAATCTGGACAAGACAGAGTGCCAGCAGTTGGTTGACCTCTTTTCACAAATTGGACTCCTGTTTCAAATGCAAGATGACATCTTAGACTGTTTTGGCAACAAAGGCCGACAACAAGGGGCCGATATCTGTGAAGGGAAAGTCAGTTTCCTAGTGGTGAACCATCTTTGTTTGTATCCGGAAGATAAGCCTATGTTCACCGACATCTTAGAGAGACCTTCTCCCGTAGATCATGACACAATAGAACATTGCATTGACACATTTGCGGAACATGGCGCCCTCAGTTTGGCTCTACAAGAACTATCTTCACTCGAGCACAGAATCTGCAGTGCAACCATCCTATCGAGTTATCCAACACTCCAGCAGCTGGTTTACAAACTGTTGGACACGATCATGAATCCCATTCAGCATCTATTTGAAACGCCTCTTGAGATGACGCAATGAATGCTGGACCGATAGTCGCTGATCCAGACTCTACAGAAACTGGTGTTGCCGTAGCTCACCAGGTCTTTGCCCATCACGCAAAGTCGTTTCGGCTGGCAGCCAACTTTTTACCCAAAGAAAACATTGATGACATCGCCGTGCTGTATCACTTTTGCCGATTGGTAGACGATGCAGTAGACGAAGCGTCCACCCTCGAAGAAGCCCACCACAATTTGGCAGACATAGAACAGGATCTTCAGTCCAATCAGTCTTCTGGTCTCGATACATTTAAGAGGGTCGTTCGAACACACGATATTCCGATGCATTCTATTCAAGCACTGATGCAAGGGTGTGAAGGAGATCTGTATCCCGTCCAAATTGAAGATCTTGAAGCCTTGAGTCGCTATTGCTATCAAGTGGCTGGCAGTGTTGGAGAAATGATGTCTCCATTGATCAACGTCACTTCTCTAGAAGCCACTCAATTCGCCATCGATCTGGGCTTGGGTATGCAAATCACCAATATCTGCCGAGATGTACTTGAAGATGCAGAACGGGGACGAGTCTATCTCCCTGCCGAATGGCTGCACGAACATGAACTCACACCCGAATCGATCCTGCAACAAAACGTTGACCCAGTCAAAATTGCTTCAATAATTGATCGAATGCTAAGCACCGCTGAGATTTGCTACAGACGTGCTTACATCGGATGTCGATACATTCCTTTTCGTTCAAGACTTGGGATTTTGGTCGCTCGTAGAGTATACCGAGCCATCGGTCTCAAGCTGCGCTCAAGGCACCAAAGCAATCCTTTTCACGGGCGAACGATGCTGAATAAGTGGGAGAAACTTTGCCAAGTCGGATTGGGCCTTATGGATGCACTCAATCCTGTCACCTTAGGGTGGTTTAAACCAACGATACCAGACTCACCGATGTACCATCAC
>CALDQI010000608.1:0-8008 GCA_937911635.1 uncultured Pseudomonadota bacterium
TTACAACAGAGCAGCGGTCGTTTTTCTATCTATTTGAGCCAGGTGGAACGACCAATTCCAGTAATGAGAGATTGTTTACAGTTGGTGTGGGTGCTGCTGAAAAAGTCGATGTGGCTGTGTTGTTTCCATCTGGAAAACAGGTACGTTTAGATAGCGTGCAGAGTAATCAGAGAATTGTGGTCGAGGAGAGTGGGTAAAAAATGCAAGGTAAAAGCGTTGCCATACTGCTAGTACTGGGTTTGTTCGGGTGCAGTTCCTCGCCGACAGTCACTGAAACGGCTGACCATATCGAGTCTCCAGAGTGGAAAGACACGATAACGACAAGAGATGTTGGCGCAGATGTCACCTTCTCGACTGCGAAAGAATGCGGGGAATGTCATCCCTCGCACATGCAGGAGTGGGAACAATCGATGCATGCGTATGCGGCTCACTCACCAGTTTTCGATGCTATGGCTCAAAAGGCCTTTAGAGATACTTCTGGCGAAGTGGGAACCTTTTGCACAAGTTGTCATTCCCCAATTGGCGCGATTCAAGGTGAGGATGGTTCGGTCACGAGAGAGGGGCGTTCAGAAATATCTAGAGATTCGGTGTCTTGTGAAGTTTGCCACTCTGCTGTCGATCACTCCAATCCAGTCGGTAATCTGTCACTGGAGCTGACTGCGACTGGGGAGATTACAGGACCTTTTGAAAGTCCATTCATGGAAGGTCACGAAAGCATTCAAAGTGATTTTGTGCAGTCGGCGGAGCTGTGTGGCTCCTGTCATGATGTGTTCAATTACCCTGGACTTCGAATTGAAGAGGCGTACACGGAGTACTCTACCAGTCCCGCCAAGGATATGGGACTTACGTGTCAGGATTGTCATATGGGGAGTATACCGGGTGTAGTATCTGGAAGGTCCGTAGAGCCAATTGCGGTGGTGGAAGGCAAGATTTATCCCGACCGCGAGCGCTCGTCACACCGCTTCATCGGACCAGATTATTCACTGCTAGATGAGTTTCCTTATCCGGATGACCTAGAGAAGTCTCAGCGCGCTCAGCAAGAAATGTTTGAACAAATCACGGTTCTACTTCGCAATGCCGTTGAACTGAGCGATGTTAAAATAGATCGCAGCAATGGGGCACCCGTTCTACGTGTAACCATGCAATCTCTAACCAGTGGACACAATGTACCGACTGGGTTCACGTCAGAACGTCAACTCTGGTTGGACGTGGTTGTGCGCAATACTGCCGGTACGGTGTTGTTCTCTAGTGGTCAACTGGATTCCTATGGGGATCTGTACGATAGTCACTCTTGGGAAGTTGCGTCAGATCCTGAAAAGTTGGATGAACAGTTGGTCAATCTTCAGTCCAAAAATAAGATGCGCTTTGGGGAACTGGAGCTTCCAAACACGACAGAAACAGTCTTTCCAATGGATGCAGACTACATCGAAAAGCATTCTCTTCGTCCTTTGGAGACTCGTGTGGTGTCTTATGAGTTGCCACAGAATGTGGGTCAACAGTCTATTCAAGTCGATGTGAACCTAAAGTATAGAAACTTACCGCCATACATTCTCCGAGATCTTCAGTTGGAAGAGTTGGTAGACAGATTGCAGGTATTCACAATTGATGAAGTGACTTGGATAGAGTAGAGTAATCGTCTAGAATGTAGTGGTAGACCGTTCCAAGGGGGCAAGATGTGGTCCTTAGCGCTGATATTTGGATGTGGTGAGAAAGAAGACAATGTAGATACAGCGTCGTCATCAGTCGTAACGACCCCAGAACTCGATGAGGACAATGAGTGTGGTGGCGAATCCGTCACGGGTATACCAATGGGTAATATTGACTGTGTGAATGACCGATGTACAGTAGAATCAGGACCTTTTTGGATGGGATCGGACTTTGCAGCATCAGAGTGTCCCATACATGAAGTAGTCCTCAGTACATTCGACATCGATCAATATGAAGTCACGCTAGAAGATTGGCAACGATGTGTTGATCAGGGACGCTGTACAGCATTGCCAGATCATTGTACAGGACCACTATACAACCGTCCTGACTTCTCGAATCAGTTCCCGGCCATTTGTGTCACGTGGCAGCAAGCAAGTGGGTATTGTCAGGGCATTGGCGGTAGACTTCCCACCGAGGCCGAATGGGAGAAATCCGCTTCTGGGACCGATGGTGCAAAGTGGGCGTGGGGGGCACTAGCACCCGATTGCGATGATGCCAATTTTCGATTGGCGAGTATTTATTGCTCTCCAGGGATTAGACCCGTTGGATGGTATTCTGACAGTGTCTCGGCTTTTGGCCTCTATGATGTCAATGGAAATGTCTTTGAGTGGGCTGCAGACTGGTATGACCCCAATTTTTATGAAACATCTCCCGAGCTAGATCCCATCAAAGAATCTGGTACCTGTGGTCTTACGAGCGATGGTCAAGAGGTGGACTGCATCAACCGTGTACTGAGAGGCGGGGCATACAATACAACGGAAGCAACAATTCGAAATGCGTCCAGAAGTTTTGCATTGCCAGACTTGGTCGATGTGAACGTTGGATTCCGATGTGCATATGACGTACAGTGACAATTTATTTTATTTGTGACAGATATTTCACCCACCATACCAAATTATCGACTGTATACTTCCTTATATTCATCAAAGGAGTACATTGTGACTTATCAAATGCAATCCGAACGGTCTCAACAAGAACAGTCTAATTCGAATGGTTCATCATCCTCAAACTCTTCGAACTCCACAATGATTGCCAGTTCAATGGGTTCACAGTCATCTCCAGGAACGTTGACGGATGTTCTCTCTATGATCGTAGGTGGTCAACTGCAGGATGGTATGGCGGCAGCACATAATTTGGCAAACGTTGCTCGAAGTCACAATGACAACGCGACTGCACAATGGGCTGGAAAGTTATGGACCATCGCCAAGACCTTTTCAGAAATTCGGCAAATAATTGCTCAGGAAACCATGAATGGTGTAAAGGATAAGGCTGCACTCATCGGTCAATTGGCTAGAGCGTTGGCCGATAGTGGAACGGTCACACAAGGAGATGTGGATCGAGTTCTCCAAAGTGCTGGTGGCTACTGGAATTTGGCAGACAAAGATGAAAAAGAAGGCTCGTCGAATGGTACAGGTGCCGCGGCCGCCGCTCAAAACAGTGAAACGGTAGAGCAATATAAGATGGGAACAGGTAGAACAGGCGCTCACTGTGGGATTGCAACCTCGTTGATGCTTCTTCAAGCAAATGGCAAGACTGCGGATGCCCACCAACTCGTCTCCGAAATGTATATATATGGCGATGGAACAGACGTCGACTTGATGGCCGAGTCGCTTCGTAAACGAGGTCTAGATTCAGCACAGTCGACACGCGACGGAACTTGGGGTCCATTGATGGCGACGTTGGAGAAGGGTCAACCGGTTCCATTTGGTGTGACCCACTGTGTTGGAGAAATTGTAAAAATGAACAGCACTCCTTCCAAATATTATTCTCATAAGCGTCCGGGTGATCGTTACAGTGATGATTTTCCAGGATCAGGGCACTGGATTTTGGTCGTTGGTTTTGAAGGGGCTCTAGAGAATCCAACACACTTCCTGTACAATGATCCGCACCTGGGCGGGCAGGTTCGAGCAACCAAATCGGAACTTGAAAGAATGGGTGTTGGAAACGGTGACTTTTTCCAGATCACTCAGTAGAGGGTGGCTGAATACAATCGACAATAGCCTCTGCTAATAGATCGGGACATTCTACGTGTGGCGAGTGACCGGAAGGTAACTGGATATTATTTTGCAGCGTAGGGATAGCTTTCAGTCGACTTGGCAGATCAGGCAGCTGCAGGTACCAACTGTGTTGTCCGAATAGACAGTGTGTTGGGCATTCAATATGACTGAGAATGTCCAAAAATCTTGGCAATGAAAAGGAAATGGCAGATTTGTTCCGATGTCTGGGATCCCATCGCCATTGTCTCAGTTCCCCGTCCATAGGTTCTGTTAGTCGAAGGGCCTGTTGTTGCAAGCTGTTGTGAGACAAGAAGGGGTGTGCGCGGCTTAATTTCTTTATGGCGGTTTCAAGTGTCATCGCGCGATGCTTAGATGCCCGTGATCGTTGAGATAAATGCAGTTTGAAGCGATGGGTGGCTTCAGCCTCTATTTCATGTTTGGGTCCCAATCCATCAATTAGAATGCACCGGTTTGGTTTGTGAGAACAGAGTGCACTGTAGATCGACGCAATCGTACCACCCATTGAATGACCAACGAGTACGAAGTCATCGAGCTTGTGTGCTTGAATTAGGGATTGTAAGTCAGAGATGTAATCGGCGAAGTGATACTCTTCATAGAGTGGGATGTGCCCGCTGTGCCCATGTCCTCTGTGGTCCAAAGCCAAACAATGATAGCCTTTGTCGGCGAGTCTTGTTGCTACGGTATTCCAGCTGTCGCCATGGTCTAGCCAGCCATGTAAGAAGACGATTGTAGGTTTATTTGGAGAGACGTCGCCCCAACTATAGGTACAGAGATTCAGACCGTGATGGATCCAGAATTCTTCAGAGTAAGTGGGGGCTGCTAATTGTACTAGTGGACTCATACAGTAGGAAATACCATAAGTTCCGAAAAAGAACAACCCCTGACTCGGATGACTCGAATCAAGGGTTGAAGAATGTGTGGGAACTGGGAAGTGTTATTTGGCAATCTTTTGCTTGCGTTTATTTTTGAGTGCACTCACTTCAGTGACCCATGCCGACGCCATAGCTTGTGCGGTTTTTGGGTTGTCTCGTTCTTTTATGAATTCGTATCCTTTACGAGCAGCCTCTACACTGTCGAAGGCACCTTGTTCATATCCCCATGAGATGGCTGTTTCAGAGTTGGGGAAGACAGTTGGTGCATTGGCTTCAATCTCTTCCTTTTCTCTAGAGGTAAGTCCATCGTAGAGTTGAGCCTCAATCTTTTCAGGCATTCCACTCCAGCATCCAGTTTCGTCCCAGATGACCAAACCAGATCGTCCTGCACGTGCCCAGAGTACTTCGACGCCACGTTTGTTTCCTTGTTGTACGATCTTCAGTTGTACGTTTATACTTCGAGTTAATCGAGCCAATTCTGTTTCAGAAACAGTTGTACGGGTGACTTCTTTTGCCTTTCCATCTCGAGCATCTTGTAAGTGGTAAATCCATAAGCAGTCGGTACCCCAACGAGAAACGGAATCTTGAAGCTGTCGCATTGCCAAGGCCTTCTCTTTCATTCCCGCCATGAGATTTCGTTGACGCCCCTTTTCTTTGTCTTGCATCACTTTAACAACGATGGGTGTGATGATGGCAGTGAGTGAATCTACGATGATTGTTTTGACACCAGAACCAGGCATATTTTCGTATAGGCACCGGGAGATATCGTCTGGGTCGACGTTGTCTTGTGGGTCATCACTGAGTGCAAATACATCTTCTTGGGCGAGTTCGAGTACCTCAGTGAAACGATGGTCTGCATCGATGACAACTTTAGGACCCCGCATTTGAGCTGCAAATGTGGATTTACCAGAACCTGGATAACCAACGAGTGACCAGTGACGAGGAGGGTATTGGGGTTTGATCATTTTTTTGAAAGCCATGGTGATTACCTATGTAGGAGTGTTGAGTGTCGGTTCTCTGTCCAACACTGTTAATTTACAATAAACATGACCCACAGTCAATCAACTTACGGACATTTTATGACCGCAATAAATTTATTTTGTACTCCTAATTGAACATCTATTTCACATTGGTCGTTCGATGATTTTTCGGATACAGGAGGATATTCCGTTCGTACAGAGGAGAGCCGTATGAATATCGTGATTATCGCTGGAACCAATAGGATTGGCTCCAACAGTAAAAAAATTGCCTTGTATTTACAAGCCAAATATGAAGCGGAGGGTTGCAATGTACAGGTGATTGACTTGGCAGATTTGCCTTCAGAGCTTCTGACACCGACCGTCTATAAAGAAAAACCAGAATCGTTCAAGGCTTTTCATGACCCGATTTTGAATGCCGACGGTGTCGTCTTTGTCGTTCCAGAGTACAACGGTTCTTTCCCTGGAATTTTGAAGTTCTACATTGACCTGTGGAAGTATCCAGATGCGTTTGAGGGCCGCTGCGTGGCCTTTGTTGGGATATCTTCTAATCAGTGGGGTGCACTACGCCCAATTGAGCATTTGCAAGGGGTTTGCGGATATCGAAACGCGTGGCAATTCAATGAACGCGTGTTCCTAAACAACATTTGGAGCCGATGGAACAACGAAGAGAAGACCCTTCGACCATTGACTCCAAAAGAACTGGATTACAATGCACTCATTGATTCACAAACCAAAGGCTTTATCAAGTTTTGCGCAGTGCATTCCAAACATCAGCAGTAACTGTTATTCTCCAGCGTTACCGGCTTCTTCCTGTTCTTTGGCAATGTCTGCACGAACTTGATCCATATCCAGCGCTTTAATTTTGCCCAAGACTTCATCAAGTTGTGGGCCTTGCATCAATCCTGGTTGCTGGAATATTCCGATTTGTTCGCGAAATGCAACGACCATTGGAATAGAGCGAACTTGGAAGTATTGCGCGAGCTCTTGCTCAGATTCAGTATCCACTTTTGCAAAGACAACATCGGGATGGCGGTTGGATGCTTCTTCAAATATGGGACCAAACATTTTGCATGGTCCGCACCACTCTGCCCAAAAGTCGATGATGACGGTGTCGTTGTTCATGATTGTAGATTCAAGGTTTTCTTTTGTCAGGTTGATGGTTGCCATAATGGCCTCCTTAAATGGAAGGGTTGGAACGCAAACTGTATACAGCAGTTCCGGGTTATTGTAGACATTGAGTATAAATTCTGATACGGCAACAATACTTGGCACAGTATAAAACTTTGCCGATGTTTCTATATCTTATCTAGGCACCAAACCCATATTGCCAATGGAGTTCCCATGAAAAAGACTGTAGCAATGATTGTGGTAGGATTGTTTGGTTGTCAGTCTGGTCAAATTGAGTTGAGCGGTGAAGCAAAAGCACCAGGAAACCCCGTGAAGTTTGTGGAACTGTGTGAGAAGGAAGATGCGACGGCGAAAGCCATATTTGAAGCAACCAAAGCTGCTGATTGTACCTCCGCAGGAAGTATTCTGGCTAGTGTGGCGAAGATTGATTTCAATCAGAGTGAACTGGAAGTGGTGACGCTGGATGCACTCGACTCTCTAAGTAATATTGAACGACTCGAGGCCTATGGGAAAGGTATTGTTGATTTGAAAGCACTCTCTGGGTTGGTACGTTTGGAGAGACTCTATCTGATGCAAAACAAGATTGTTGACATCGCCCCTTTAGAGACCTTGTCGCAGCTCAAACACATTCGATTGGATGGAAATCAGATTGTGGATATTTCAACTCTGTCTAAGCTGAGAAACTTGGAGAAGATCGGATTGGACGCCAATCGCATTTCTGATTTTAGGCCCTTGGCGTCTCTTCCGTACATCACCGATTTGAATACCAACTTCAATCCTGTCGATTTGGATAAATGTCCTATGGAAGAAGGGACGGCTGCTAGACTGGTCAAGTACTGCAAACGGATGATCAAGAATCAAGTGAATATTCAAGACGCGATTGACCCTAAGCAGTAGGGCGAAAACAGACTTCTTCCGAAAAATATTGTGTCGCCAGTGTTCATTTAATTTGCACATGGATTTTGGATTGGTGTACATTTTATTTTAACCAATGGTGTGTACCCTTTTCAGTGGAGAACATGTATGAGCAATCCCAAAATCCAAGCGCTTGAGTTTTTACTGCATGAGAATGGTTTGCCGTGGAAGGAAAATCAGATGTGGGCTGTCTATGATGAAACTCAGCCTGATAATTTTCGGATTGAACGTGTGAGACCTTCAGATGATGAATCATACATCGATATTTCAGATGTGAAACAATGGTATTTACGAGCGGCTAATGGTGGTGAATCTACATATCGTACATTCCCGCGGACGAAGAAACGATTGAATGTTGGTAAGACTTTCGAACACCACGTGAAGTGGG
>CALDQI010000609.1:0-2953 GCA_937911635.1 uncultured Pseudomonadota bacterium
AGAAATCTATAGTACATCAAAACTACAATCAGTCTACTCCCTAGTAAATTCTTCCGCGGTAATACCAGCACCACTAGCGTACAGTGCTTGAACCTCTTCGAACCCTAGAGCACGATTCCATATCGCCAGATCATCAACGTCCCCAGCTAAGTTGTGGGAATATGAACCAGTACCATCTTGACCTAGGTTCAACGGTAGACCGCTGGTGAGATCGGTTGGCTCTGGATAGCGATGCGCAATCCAACGTAGACCATCAGCATTTCCAGCATACAACACCGCCAGCTCTCCCGGATGCACAACTGTAGCCAGAAACCACCATTCATCGGCTGAGTAATCTAAGTCCTCGATATCCACTCTACCAGATGCATCACTCGCATGGTTGGTACCGAAGGAGTTGCCACCACCTTCATTCGCAGAGAGAAGCCATCCTTGATTCGCACCCGAATTCCAATTCTTGTTGCCCAAAATGAGTGGATCTCCGCTTTGAATTCCATCCGATTTAAACCACAGAGTGACCGTAAAAGAATCTGACTCTCCGAACTGTAAATCTTGTGCTGACCCAAGAGTTAGATAGGAGGAATCACCGGATCCACCCCCATAATCAGCAATCGATAGATACCCACCAAACTTCCCGTCAGTTGGGTGCAGAACAGGATCATGATCAGATTCGGAACCCATCTGAGCGGAGACATTCGATGTTGATGCATCATCAAGCGTGCCATCAAAAGTGTAATACCGTAGCAAACTAGCTGGGCTGCTTGGAGCAGACACCACCTGTCCGCCTCTAGCCGTACCCGTTAACTCACTGGAAATAGCGATGCCGTGATGGGAGAGTACTGTTGGAACGACATCGACTATTGATGTGTCTAGGGGCAGTCTACCCTGCTCTACATCACGACCCGCAACCAAAAATGGAATGGTGTGTTCACTGGCGCTGTTGCCATAATGATTGGTGTGATACCCACCGTGGTCCGAGGTGAATACCAACTGCCATGACTCCTCGTCAAAGGTAGGTCTAGCCTGAAGCGCAGATAAAATGGTCCCTATCTGAGTATCCAACTCCTGCATTTCATCATTGTACTCCTGTATGCCCATCTCAAAACCATGTGCGTGACCGGCATGGTCACTGTCATCAAGGAATAGAAATACGGCATCCGGATTCGTTCCTTCGGTCCAAGCATCAGCAGAAAATGTACCCTTTACAATATCCACAACCCTATCTATGTTGTCACCGTCCCCACCGTCGTAGATAAAGTCAGCACCACTCGGTATCAAAGCATCCGTACCCCACGTGAATAGACAGGCTGTATTCAACTCTGGATTGGAACCTTCTAGAATCTGAAGGTAATGTGGATACGTCACAAAATCCCCTCCACCCACATCACCGTTGCCTGTCACTCCATGCTGAGAGCCCGTTGCACCAGTCATAATCGTCGAATGATTTGGACCACTGACAGTGGTGGCATCATACAAATTCTGAGCCAGCGGTGAGTAGGCACCCTGATACTCTGGATGCCATGTACCGTTGATCAATGAATCCATATTCGGTGTATTCGCCTTAGCGAGTGCATCTGGACGAGCACCATCCCAAATGATGACTAGAGATTTTGCAACCCGTTGCACGGGCTCTGCTGTTTCTTGAGCCGTATCGGTATCTGTATCTGGGCTGGTATCTTGTTCATTTGTGTCTTCTGTGTCCTCTTGCGTATCTTCTGTCGTTCCTGTATGCGCGTCGGAGCCTTTGTCGCTTGAACATCCAATACTCAACAATATTACGTAGCTTACAAACATGATTCCCCCAATTCGTTTAAAACCTCAGTGTAGCAAAATAGGATGTAAATGCGATTCACTATCGAATTCTCGATTGTTTTACATGGTGGTATTCAAGACAGACACACGAGGAAATGTCTATGTCGGACTTGCAAAGATTCAATGACCCCATCGCAGAAGAAACACAGTGGGACAGATTGGTTGCTGGCGGAGCCAGTTTCAAAACTCATTCACTACAGCAAGATTTGCATAAAACCCTTCAGTTCAAATCGACACTTGGCTCAAAACTTTTTGCAATTGTCTTTATCGTTGCTCCTCTGCCGTTTACGCTGTTTCTATTTTATACAAAATAGATTCTCCCCATCGCATTGTTCTTTATTCTCATGGGCTCATTTCTACTGTACAAAACGGTAATGCCAATTGTGTTCAATCTTGAACGAGGGTATTTCCACAAAGGTTGGATGAACAAAAATGTGTCTCTGCAGTTGCAAACGATCGAATGGTGTGAACTTGATGACATCCACGCTCTGCAAATCATCTCTGAATATGTCTCTGGTGATATCGATAGTCCAAACTTTAAAAGTTATGAAATCAACATCCTTAAAAAGGATGCTTCAAGAGTTAATGTTGTAGATCATGGCGGTCTTCAAACCCTCCGAAGTGATACGAAGATACTGGCTGAAGTACTAGGCGTTCCAGTTTGGGACGCAACTCTGTAAACAAAGCATTGCTACAGTGAGGCACAGAAGCCAAACTCCGTTGACTGTGCCGGTTGAAGGGTCGCATTCCAGTCGACTCCAGTAAACTGTATCCCACCACTCACGACAACACTGTTGGCACTCCACAAAGAAGTGATGGTGTCGACAATGGGAAGTTCAATCATCCAAGTGGTCTCCACAGTCCCCGTATTGGTAACAGTGACCGATTGACAATACCCTGTACCCCAGTTTGAATTTTCAACAACGTCGACCGTTATATCTTCGACAGGTGCGACTGGTCCCCCAGTATCTTCTACATCCCCTGTGTCATCCGGTTCGTCAAGTACCTGTTCTCCCCTTGCAAGGGTGTCCATTTCACCAACTTCACCACTGCGAGTATACATGCGGTCCAGTAACGCTAGAGATTTCGGTGCCGACTGAAGGGTTGCTCCATCCACAGTGAATCTTTCGACGGCCGCTTCTAC
>CALDQI010000610.1:0-3806 GCA_937911635.1 uncultured Pseudomonadota bacterium
CACCCGTTTGGATTTCCCAGTTCTCCATGTGAGAGAGATTGAGTGCCGCGCCTTGGATGAGGGCATTGAGTTGTGCATTGAAAACGGCTCCGTTGTCAGACTGTTTGGCGGCAAGAAGTGCATAGGCAGATACGAAGGGCCAGTTGGCTCGGTTGTGGTAAACGGGCGTGAGCTGTTGCTGCGGGTGGATGACAGGGGCTCCGAACTCGGTATGCGGGTATTGATGCAAGGCTTCAGGATGGGTTCCCAAGTCTAAGATTGCGAGGCTGGTCGCCAGTAAATCTTGCTGGGCGACGGGGTAGGGGAAGAGATCTGTCGCCACAAAACTGCTGTAGTAGGTACCGTTCCAAAAGGCTTGGTCTATGGCGATCGCCAGTGCGGTGGAACCCCAGTCTTCATTGGTCAATTCCTCGAGCGCACGGAGAGTATAGAGATGACTTAGATTGGTGGATAACGATTTGCTCATCGCAATGTGAGCGGGGGTATCGACCATCCACTGCGAATAGGTTTGCGCTCGCCAGTCGAGGAAACTGGTTTCTCCTCTGTAGAGTCCATCAATGGGATCCAGCACATAAGCGCGGTCGGTCTCAATGGTGTTTCGAAGCACGTCGATGAGTTGAGCTTGCATCTGTGGGTCTCGAGTCTGCCGCCATATAGACATCGCTCCCCGTGTCCAAACCACACGATCCGAAGATACAGGCCAAGACCCTGCTGTACCGGTGTCTTGAATGATCTCACGACCACCACCACTTTTGCGTTCCGAGGTTTTGCACCACAGTGAGTTCCAGCTGCGTTCTGTGTCCAAATGTTTCAAACCCAAGTCGACGGCATAGCCTATATCTCGTGTCCACACCCAGTTCCACAACTCTCCCGTTTGGTAACAATCGCAGGCAACAGATTCTGAAAAGGCTCCATCGCTGATTTCGGAGACGCTGTTCTCTTTGGCTTCGAAGACCGCCATCGCGAAGAGCGCATCGGTGAGGAGGTCTCCACTTCTCAGTCTCGGGTCGTCGACTTCTTCATTGAACTGCCGAGTTTGCGGGTGATTGTCTCGCAATGGATGAGTTGTGGTCATCGTGTATTGACGCAAACCATCTACATTGATTGTTTCAACCGAAACGGTATCCGTTCCAATTATGTACGTGTGTGATTGACGCGGAGAGCCGTTTGTATCCATGTCTACCTCCGACGTATCTTCTGTGAGAGTTGAGTGTGTAGTATCGGTGCTTGGGGTTGTACTTTTGGATACACATCCGAAATAGATTGTCCACAACAGCATTGTTGAACTCCATAGTGCAATTATGTTGACGATTGTAATATTACTATCGACCGTATGGAGATATCTCAAATTGGAAATTGTATGGTGTGGGTTGCCCTGTGAATGACCAATAGACTTGATGTATTGGTTTAATGGTTCGATATTAATGTGCTATATTTAGATGTGTTAATGAGACCATGAGAATGTTGGAGCCCAAAATGATTCGATTGTTTTCGAGTGTAGTATTGATTGGAACGATCGGCTGCGGAGATGAAACCAAACCAAGTCCCGTTGAAACAGAGGAGGCTGATGTTGTTGAGGAGATTTGGGATGCCGATGGTGATGGGTATCTTTCCGATGAAGACTGTGATGATAGTGTTGCCAATATCAATCCAGGCGAACCTGAGATTTGTGATGGCTTGGACAACAATTGCGATGGTGAAATCGATGAAGGTGTCCTGAGAACGTTTCATTTAGATGAAGATGGTGATGGTTTTGGACAGGCGACTGTAGCTGCAGAGGCATGTGAAGCACCAGAGGGTATGGTTCAAAATGGTGGAGATTGTGATGATGCTGACGGAGAGATCTTTCCCGGTGCCCTAGAAATCTGCGATGAGATAGACAATGATTGTGATGGTGAAGTAGACGATGGTTTGGGAAGTTGGTGGTATTCCGATACAGATCAAGACGGGTATGGCGATGTCAATACGGCTCAGCAGACCTGTGATGCCCCTGATGGGTCAGTTCTCATCGGTGGAGACTGTGACGATGGCAATGCACTGGTCTTTCCTGGCGCTATTGAAGAATGCGACGGCATCGATAACAATTGCAATGGAGAGTTGGATGAAACAGGGTCGTTGACATGGTTTTACGATGACGATGGAGATGGGTACGGTGACCTCAATGTAACCATGATCTCTTGTGTTCAACCGACAGACTATGTGGCTAACTCAGATGATTGTGATGATTTGGATCCTACGGAGAATCCGGACGCTGATGAGATATGCGATTGGGAGGACAACAATTGCAACGGGATACTGGACGAGAACGCCATTGATGGCACAGTCTGGTATATTGATGGTGATTCCGATGGTTTTGGAAGTGCGTCCGCAACGATGTCATCTTGTACTCAACCGGTTGGATATGCCAGCAACACCAACGATTGCGACGATACTAGATTCGAGACGTCTCCAGTCGCCCTAGAGTTTTGCAACGGTATTGATGATGATTGCGATGGCAGTGTCGATGAAGGATCCGTTGATTTTCAAGTCTTTTACACCGACGCCGACGGCGATGGATATGGCGACCCATTTCAACCTGTGCAAGCTTGTTCTTTACCAGCAGGGGCTGTAACGAATGCTCAAGATTGCAACGACTCAGACGCTACGGTATATCCCTATGCTACAGAGATTTGCAATGGAGTGGATGACAATTGCAACCAAAGTGTGGATGAAAATGCCATTGATCAAAGTATCTATTTCATTGATGGTGATGGCGATGGGGTGGGGGGTACCACGTTTCAATTGGCCTGTTCAGCACCACAAGGCTACGTCGATATACCTGGAGATTGCGACGATACCAATGGGACTGTGAAACCAAATGGAACAGAGTCCTGTAACGGAATTGATGACAACTGCAATGGTAGTGTCGATGAAAACATTCCAACCAGCGCTTGGTACCTCGACGCTGATGGGGATTCTTTTGGTACGAGTGGCGTCGTGGCGTACAATTGTCAGCAACCATCAGGGTATGTTGCGGATACATCAGACTGTGATGATTCTGACGCCTTGATCAACCCCAACGGTATTGAAATATGCAATGGTTTGGATGACGATTGTGACGGGACGGCAGATATAGGGCACTTGGGATTGGATGAACTGTGTGTGGCAGATTCCTGCTTGGATATCCTACAAAGTCATCCCAGTGCTGGAGACGGAGAGTATTACATTGACTTTCCAAGCGGGATTGAACTAGCCGAATGCGACATGGGCTCTTTTGGAGGGGGGTGGACACAAGTTTTTGTGGACGATATGAGTCCTCCAGATCCAGGATGGTCATTGCAGCAAATCTACAACTGCGGAATCTGGGGACAGATTTTAGGCGGATATGGCGTCATCTCTTCTGGGTCGATCAACAACAGTATTTCTACCCGCTCTGTACCGCACTCAGAAGTGTGGGTGGAGTTTGATTACATTGCCTTGGATTCGTGGGACTATTCTGGCATATCCGGTTTGGGACCCGATTTTGGATACGCCAACTTCAACACCACTTCGATTTTGTATGCAGACTTTGACAATCATACGTCGATTTATGGAGAGGTGTGTGGGTGGAATAGAGGATGGTATGGGAGTTATGATTCTCGTTTGTATGTCTCTAGTATTCAGAGTGGCAATTATCCGAGTTTTACATTGACCGTCGGTTCTACGTTGAATCAAGGACCGTGGGATGAGTCGTTTGGATTTGATGATGTTTATGTTTGGGTGCGGTAAAATGAATTACATGTGGTTATTGGTGGGGATATTTCTGTCGGCTTGTCGATCGAAGATTG
>CALDQI010000611.1:0-3457 GCA_937911635.1 uncultured Pseudomonadota bacterium
CCAGAATGTTTTAGATAAACATTTTCTGACCCTTCTATAAAATAGGTTTTAAAAGTTTTTACAGAATTTAACCCTTCACAAAAAAAATTATTGATTTCATATTGAGGACTATAAACAACTACAATTTCAAAATCAATTTTTTTTGCGATTCCCACAGCAGAATGGTAGCTATACAAGCTTGTTTTTAGTTTATTTTTATAATAATTGAATTGATCTTTGCTCAAATTCAAGTTTTTAATTTTAAACTTTAAAATTGTTTCATATAATTCTTTTTTCTTTAAATCTTTTTTTAAAAAATCATCTGATTCAAAATTATAATTTTCGTAATTTAATTTTTCTAGATAAGCGTTTATTTGTTCTTTATTACTATTATTTAAAAACATCGAAACAGGTAATCCTTTAACATTTTTTAAACCATTTAAAATCTTGGAGAGTCCTCTACATTTTTTGCAAATTTTATTTTTTATACTATCCTTGTCATTAAAATTTAATCCTTCGGATTCCATTGATGTACAAAATGCCCATCAAAAAACATCGATGCTTCTCCGCCACAGGTCATCCCCAAATCCTTTTGTAGATTCCAAGTACACAGCTGCTTTGTATCTTCTGTAGATTGCTGAAGAAGCATCTCTTGAGCATGGCGAATCGCCTTTGCCTCGATTTTCCCACCACCTACCGTACCGAGCACAATCCCTTCTCGAACAACGATAGCCTTGGCACCCAAGTCTTGTGGGGCAGACCCTTTGATGGAGACCAACGTCACTAGAACAAACGGTGTCCCGGTCGTTAACAGTTCTTGGACCTTTGCAAAAAGTTCAATCTCGTTCACGACTCACTCTACATCCACATCAATAAACTTGAGGGTTTCTTCATTGGTCGCAGGCAATGCAAAGTCCGAATTGTCTTTGTTCACGTAGGAGATTGCATCTTTGGCAGCAGACCACGCACTGATGCCCAGAACAAGGGGTGGTTCGCCCACCGCTTTGGAACGTCGAACATTGACCACGTTTCCGTCATTAGCTAGCAATTCCATATTGAACTCACGAGGCATGTCTTGAATGCTTGGGATTTTGTAGGTTGTTGGAGAATGTGAAATCAACATCCCGTTGTCACCATAGTAAAGGTTTTCAGTGGTTGCCCATCCCATACCCTGAATAAATCCACCGGCAACCTGGCCATAATCAATCGCCTCGTTGATTGTTCGACCCAAATCCATCAGGATATCGGTTCGCAACACTTTCACTTCTCCTGTGAACCGATTGACGGAAACTTCTGAACAAGCTGTCCCGTTGGTAAAGTACAAAAATGGTATCCCTCTTCCCTTCTCTTTGTCGAAATAAATCCCCGGAGTCTTGAAGAACCCGTATCCAGACAACGACACTCGATTGAAGTAGCAAATCCCCAATAGATCTGACAAAGACATCGACTGATCTGGATGCCGAGCAGAATAGACTTGACTGTCTACCAATCGAATGTGCTCAACATTCAGCCCTTCAATCACCTCGTATTCTTCCGATGGATCTAGGGGTTCACCATGTCGTTCGAATACTTGAGCAGCGATATTTTTAATTCGATCTGTAATCAGATTGCAGGCAATCTCGGCCGCCGCACAATTGATGTCAGACCCGCTCGAAGCAGCTGTCGGTGATGTGTTGTGGTTCTTGTCTGTTGAAGTGGCAAGCACCATGACATCTTCATCCGGAATACCAAAGCAGGTAGACACAACATGCCGAATTTTCACGTTGAGTCCTTGTCCCATTTCCGTTCCACCGGTGGACACTTGGACGGTTCCATCGGTATGAAGGTTCACCAGAGCATTGCCCTGATTCAGAAATCGAGAGGTAAAGGAAATCCCAAATTTGACAGCCACCATCGACAACCCTCTGACATCAATCAAGCTGGTTTGATTGTACGCATCAATCTCCTCTCGGCGGCGTTGATACTCAGAAGATTCATACAGTCTCTCGAACAACTCCGGCAAGGTGTTGTTGTCTAGTTTCTGTTCATAATGGGTCGTATTGCGATCTTCGACTCCGTAACAATTGCGCTGACGCACCAAGAATGAATCGATACCAAGGTGCTGAGCGATGTCTTCCATCACGGACTCAATCGTCGCTATCCCTTGTGGTCCGCCAAACCCACGAAAGGCTGTATTGGGGTGAATGTTCGTTCGGCAAATTGTACCTCGAACCTTTACATTCGGTAGATAATAGGCATTGTCGGCAAGAAGCATCGCACGTTCCATGATCGACGTCGATAAGTCAGCATAAGCTCCGCCATCTGAATACAGGTCAAAATCGAGTGCGTGAATCACACCATCATCGTCAAAGCCCACTCTCCAATCATTTTGAAAAGGATGGCGGTTCCCTGTCATGATCATATCATCGTCTTTGGTGATGACACACCTGGCAGGACGACCCGTTTGAGCTGCCACCAAAGCAGCATAAACGGCAAACGGTGCCGCTTGAGCCTCTTTGCCACCAAAGGCTCCTCCCATCCGTTTTACAATGCAGATCACCTGATGAAATTTGAGGCCCAACGCTTCAGCCACCAAATGTTGCGTCTCAGTAGGGTGCTGACTGGAGGAGTGAACTTCCAGCTGACCTTGCTCCGTTGGATAGACGAGCGCCGCCTGAGACTCTAGATAGAAATGGTTCTGCCCGTTGCATCGAAACGTCCCAGACAATGTATGCTTGGAAGTATCGAATGCAGCCACAAGATCTCCACGTTCGATGATTCGAGTCACGCCAATGAACCGTTCAGCCGCTTTCGCAGCGTCGATCGATAGAACTCCAGTCGTTGGGGTAATGTCTAAGACGATTGCGGCTTTGGCTCCCGTAATGGCTTCTTTGGTTTCTGCAGCGATCACCGCTATCACTTCACCGTAGTACTGAATTTCACCACCCACCTCGACTAGCATCGGCTGATCATGAATGATGGGTCCCCAAATATTATGAGCCAGATCTGCGTGAGTATAGATGCCCACCACCCCTTCAACGCTGAGTGCCGCATCTGTATCAATAGCGTTTAAAATCCCAGCAGCCACTTCTGCATATACCAACCCCACATGCAGCTCACCTCGAACGGGTGCCCGGTCATCAATAAATGTCGACTTACCTGCCACATGGGTCACTGCGGAATCGTGTGGTGAGCCTTTTCGTTTCGAAATGGGTCCCTTAGATTGCTTGTGAATCATGACTGCTCCAACGTATTTTGAGTTTCAACAAAAAATCGCTTCAATAAGTTTCGTGAAACCTGATGTCTAAACCGAGCCGATCCACGAACATCAGAGATGGGGGTAATCTCAGTTGAAATCAGCTTTGCAGCCGCAAAAAAGTTCTCTTTACTCAACGCCTGTCCAAGTAAAGCAGACTCAGTCTCTTTGAGTCTTTTCACCACGGGACCAATACCTCCGTATGCCAATCGGATATCCTGAACCACTCCACCACTTTCCTCC
>CALDQI010000612.1:0-20265 GCA_937911635.1 uncultured Pseudomonadota bacterium
TCAGACTTAATAAAGCAAAAAACACATGTTTTATTTAGAACAGAAAGTACGGCGATGCTCACATATCTATTTTTATCGGTATTGTTTGGTACTGTTGGAATCATGGTTTTTGAAAAGGGAGTCAACGAAAGCTTCGTGTCTCTCGGAGATGGTCTGTGGTGGTGCATCGTAACCATCACCACTGTTGGGTATGGAGATATGTATCCAATTACCATTGGTGGAAAACTGGTCGCTGTGAGCATTATGTTCGTTGGACTCAGTTTTTATGCCCTATTAACAGGCACAATATCAACCATTTTAATTGAACGAGCGCAACAGCTGGGAGATCGTGCAATGGATGTCAATATTTTAGAAGATCACATCGTCATCTGTGGATGGAATGATGACATATTCGATGTTCTTGAAACGCTCATGTGCAGCACCAATAGAAATATTCTGATCATTGCTGAGAATCCCCAGCAAGAGATTGCCAGTCCGCGTGTCATGCTCCTGCAAGGAAACCCCTCCAATAAAGAGATTCTCAAAACGGGTCAGATCGAAAGAGCCTTTTCTGCGATTATTTTATCAGAGAGACAAGAGGGACATTCTTCACAGGACACCGATGCCAAAAGTATCTTGATTGCTTTGGCGCTAAACATATGCAACCCCAGTTTACACACGACAATAGAGCTGCAAAACCCTGATAACATTGAACATGCCCAAAATGCTGGGGTCAAAGACTTTATTACAGCAACAGCCTATCAAGGGGCTCTTCTCGCGCAATCAGCATCTAGCCCAGGTGTAGCAAAGATCTTTGCAAAAATTTTCATTGATCCAGAGACGTACATTCACTATGTGCCAGTTCCAGAGTCGATGCTCAACCAACCATATATTTCTCTCATCCAGTTCTATGCTTCGAAACAAATGGGATCCATATTGGGCATCTCATGCAACGACCATATTGATCTCTCTCCCGATCCACAGACGAAAATGACCACCGAGCATAAAATATTAACGCTATCCACGTCTCAAACCACGTAATCGACATCCATCTTGCAAATGTACAATCAAACTCGATCACTCTAAGAGAATGCGTTGAATACTATCAAACCCTTCTTGCTCTGTAGGCGGTTGTAGACTTTGCGCCATTCGGTGAATCGTACTCTCCGGTACGGGCTCTCTGTTGCGCTTTTGATTACGGTCTATACAAATATCTATCGGTGTATCACAAAAGATCGCTTCAACACGATATCCCGCTCCTTTGGCGATGTGAAGAATCGCGGCGCGCATAATTGAAGAAGTAAATGTGGCATCCCACACCATCGTATGCTCTTGCAACAAACCATGACCAAATTGCTGATAACTTTTGGCCCATGCCTCTGCAGCCCTCTCAGGTGTCCACTCATAATTGTATTGCGACTCTAGTATGGA
Organism: uncultured Pseudomonadota bacterium; assembly: GCA_937911635.1. GTDB lineage: Bacteria > Myxococcota_A > UBA796 > UBA796 > UBA796 > CAJWHX01. The sequence continues at coordinate 1,411 of CALDQI010000612.1, forward strand.
ATCTGGACTGACAACTACCCAACTATCTTGTCGATTTCTACGAATCCAAGTACTCTTACCCGAACCTGGAATTCCAACCATCACATATATTTTTTTTTGTTCACTCATGATCTCACTAAAAAACGATCCGATTTTCAAAAGTACTATCGTTTAACAGGTATCCTACTCCAAACACCTCAACTACACAACGAATTTTGAAGATTTCTTCGGACAAATTTCGTTGTTCACCGTATCGTTTTCAAATCAACCAAATGTATGCCTAAACAGAAATTAATATCTGTAGCTATTGTTTGGGTGAATTAATATTTTTCGAAAAATATTTTTTGTAAACAAAATACGCCCCTATTGATGAACAGTGTTGTTTTTATTCTCTATATAAAAGGTCGTTGTTTATACATGGTTCTTTGACATCGCTATCTCATGTAGAAAACCTATTGGTGTACCGTACCCCTTAGGTATCCAATCAGTCATTGGTATGAACGATAGAAACCTCTATTTGGCTGGACGTCCATAAAGAATGGTTGCCCAGCCAAATAGCACTTTGTATTTTGAACTCATTCTACAACTTTACAACTTTTCTTTACCACAAATATGGAGTCTTCTTGACGGATTTCCCAACGCACCTCATCACAAACTGTATTGTACCAAACTTCACCGTATCGGCTACTCACCACCTGCTAAGCAGCGAACTCTTCAAAATTTTATTGAATCATACCTTACAACTATACTTTCCCGGAGACATACCCATGTCGTATGCCAAAAATCTTCTTGCAAAAAAACTTCTCAAAAATAAAGGCTTAAACCCATCATGGTTGAGTTCAGAAACGCCTCTGTCGAAAGAGCTTAAAACTTGGATCGTTGACACACTCACAAAGGACAATGATATGACCGACTTCGCAAACTCAAAAAATCCTTACCTCATCCTTCTTATTCTAAATTGCTGCCAAAACAACTATTCCTCAAGAAACGTAGATAAACTATTAAGCAGCAGAGATTGTCAAGATACGATCTCAGCAGTTGTCAGAAAACATTTCCCTGCGCATCACTCATACTATCAAGGAAATGAAATCACAGACCCAGAGACCCTTTGCTCTGCGGCTAGCACCATCTTGTTCTTCGAATTGGAGAGAAAGCAAGGTCTTAAAAATGAATGGATAACCTATGACGTCTCAAGAGTGATGGGTACTTTTGTTCTTTGGATCAAACACAGACTTCATGATCATATGAAGTCGAACAAGGATGATAAAACGATCTCAATGGGAGATATACAAAGAACCAATGACAGTGATATCAGAGGCAATCATGAAGATTCCGCCCAAGCAAAATCAACAGATCAAGACCTGGCTCAAGGAATCGATGATCTAATGATCGCTGAATCAGAAGAGCAAATGAAACAGCTGCTCAATGAGTTTGTCCTAAGCCTGCCGATCATCGCGATTACGCAAGCAGCCTCTCTGATTGAAAGTGGGAATGATTCTTGGAATCTCTTTATGAGACTCAACACCTTAAACCTGTTGCAGTGGTTGATGTCAAATCCATTGTACTGCGATAACGTCGATACTTTTGATTTCTTGTCTCAGTCTGCTGGTGTTCCGATCCAAACCATCCTCTTTTGGAAAAACAACCTATCCAATCTGATTGCCGACCTAAATTCCTCAGATAACTCTCAAGGTACCAAAGCGAAAGAGTACACCTTGTTAGCCTTTGATCCAAACATTGGCACCATCGAAGAACTTAGAAACTTGCCTGACATCAATAAACAAAGAGAAACATTGAGGAGAAGAAACAACAACACGCATGCCGGCGTGTACACATTGTGCCTTCTTGCCTGTCTGACGATTAAAGGTAGCAATCCCAGTGGTGTCACATTATTGGAATCCTTACTGGAATTCTATCATGACTTCGCAATGAAAATTGTGCCAGATGGGAGATGGTTACTGACAAAAGAACTGATGAAGTCCTGGGCCAATAGTGATGCTAGCATTGCCGAGGTCAAAGAAGACCTACTCAATGTGATTGCGCTGGTAAGATATGAATCCAGCTTTGAAGCGTTGAGCACCACGAAAAGAGCAAATGTATTCAAGATTCACAGAATCGTGAAAAGCATCGGTCATCAAATTGCGAGCGCGTCTTCTATTCCATTAGAGAGCAGATGATTGTAGCAGGATTGAAATGGAAAACTGGATTGAGAGTGTCTGTGAAACTGGGCACTCTCAACTGGTTCTTGTACCAACAGCTCAGTAAACTCCTGCTCATGTGTAGAAAATATATTTTTACACATTGTTTTTACAGATGTATAACATGATGGATAAAGATCAGTACATCTTCGATAGTAAGGATACTCTTAAGGATTGTTTCGAACATTTATATTGTTACAACACTGTATTTCAGATCGTTTTTTGTCAGAATTCATCCGATTGTCAAAATTACACCTGTTTAGATTGGTGTATATTACTTGTGTGCTCGCGCACGCATGAGAATACCAACTCAAACCCAAAACACCATAAGTGTACAAATGAAGAATTCTGACATTCACCGTCTGCTGACGTATGATCAAAGCAGTACAACAATCGCCAACCAAAATTATTTCTGTCAATTGCCGGCTACACTCTTGTATCCACAAGTTACACGTGCAGGTCTAGATGCATATCTTGAAACCATTGGGCGAGAATACATCACTCCATTAGATCTTCAAACTTGGCAACACATGCAGCTATTTTTGCTGGAACCAGAATGGCTTCAGGGCAGTACACGACGAAAACTACGCATTCGATTATATGATGTCCTGCGCGAGAATGAACACTTCATTCACAATATTATAGAACAATACAGCAACATCTCATTGTTTTCAAAATGTGTGGAAAAACAAGAGGCTCTTTTCTTTACTGTATGTGGGCTGTTAAAAGTTGCCGAACAGGCACAACAAACACAGCACTCCATCTTGCAATACAAAAATAGTCTTCTGCAAGACATCAAAGCAAGTCCAGTAGATTGGGCTTCTTTCATCAAAGGTGCCGATTGGCTACTCGAAGAGTTACAACAAGATTCTGGAATACTGATCACCTTCTTGCAACAGGTATCCGTCATCTCTTTACCGATGAAGGTACCCACTGACATGGTTCAAGAAGCGATGGCCATGTGGGTAGAGTCAGCATCCCATGACACATTAAAATCCACTGACCAAAATCTAAATCGTATCAATGATATGCTCAAAGATATCCTCGGTGACATCGCAGACGGAAAAAGACCAACGGATAAGACCTAGATGACCTAGGTCTTATTTAGACACTATGATTTGTTAATAGCGGATTTGTTGATCGTGATATCTCATATAGATCATAGGACCGTTGCCTATGTCAAAACTGTTTTAACCATTCAAACTCACAACTACTTTGACGCTGTAGCCTCAATGCCATCATGCATGTTGGGAAGATCATCCATTTTATGACTAGCCTTCAAACGTTCCTTAGAGGATAGCCCTTTCAAATCTTCTACAATCATGTACAGTGACGGAACGATAAGCAAAATAATACCCGTCGCAAATAGAACCCCAAATCCCAAAGAAATCGCCATCGGAATCAGAAATCTAGCCTGCAGTGATTTTTCTAAAATCATAGGTGCGAGACCTAAGAAGGTGGTCAGCGAAGTGAGTAAAATGGGTCTGAATCTTCGTTTGGCACCATTCATCACAGCCTGTATTGGACTCTCTCCGTTGGCGCGATAGTTGTTGGCGGCATCAATTAACACCAATGAATCATTGACCACTACACCTGTCAAGGCAACAATCCCAAACATAGAAATTACGGACAATGAAAACCCCATGATCATGTGACCTGCCACAGCACCAACAAACCCAAATGGAATGGCGGACATAATGATAAAAGGCTGAATGTAACTTTTAAACGGGATTGCAAGTAGACCATAAATTGCAAGTAGGGCCAATAGATAATTTTGTCCCAACGATGCCATTGTTTCTTGTTGATCGCGTTGCTCTCCAGCAAATCGCAACTCCAACTCTGGATATTTCTCTTTCAATGCAGGAAAGAGTGTGTTTTCGATGTCGGTTAGAACCTCGCGAGAAGAAGCAACCCCTGGAGCTAAATCTGCACGAACATTAATAGAGCGAACACCATCTTCACGTGTAATAGATGTTGGTGCTTGACCCCTAGAGCGTTTGGCAACCTGCTCTAGTGGAACAAATCCTCCTTGAGGCGTTCGAACTCGAATACTAGAAACATCATTTTCTACGGTTCGTTCAGATTTCGGCAAACGAACCATCGTTCGCCGTTCTAATCTGCCCACTTGCTCTCGCAAAGCTTCTGAACCAAAGAATGAAGACCGCAATTGACGAGCCAAATCACTACTGGTGAGTCCCAAACTTCGACCTTCTGGTAATATTTGATAATCAAGTTGCTGTTTCCCTGCAGAAAATGTGTTTTCAATGCTGATCAGGGAAGGATAGCCCCGTAACATCTGTGTCAATTCGTCAGATGCTGTGGCCAATGACTCAAAATTATCCGACGTCAATTTCACATCAACCGCTGCACCTGCACCAGGACCATCCAGATTGGTATTGTATTTAAGATTTTCCACACCTGGAAGTGGTGACATCTTTTCTTTAATTCGTCTAGAGAGTTCCTCAGCCCCGATGGTTCTATATTCAGCGGATACCATCTCAATGGTCACAGCTGTCAAATGAGAGCCTTTTGGCACACCTGTACGACCTAAGGGACCTGCGCCTACAGTCGAAAATACACCTTTAATAATATTCTTCTCTTCAATGTCTTCCAAGGCTGCCGTTATGGCAGATTCAATACTTCTTTGAACATGGGCTGTATTTTCTACGGGTGCACCATATGGCAATGTGGCAGAGATACTGATCCGATCACTTTCAATCTTAGGGAAAAATGAAAATGGCAAGAGCCCTCCACCAACTACACCTATAGAGATAAAGAAGAGTGCGATTGCGGTTGCAAAAGAAGCATATCGATTTCGAACCGCGGTATTCAGTATTCTGTCAAAAGGTCCTTGAATGAAACGATTCAACTTAATGGACATCCACTCGCGAGGGCGATTCATCATCTGTACAAAGGCCCCTGGGGGCTTATCAGACATGTGTCCTAAGTGAGCCGGCAATACGAAAAATGACTCAATCAATGAAAGCAACAGTACTGAAATAACGACAGTTGGAATTAGACCAAAGAACTTGCCCGACACTCCTGGGACCAACAACAACGGAGAAAATGCCGCTACTGAGGTTAACACTGCAAAAGTTACTGGAACCGCCATCTCACGAGCCCCTTCTACTGCTGCATCAATCCATGGAAGCCCCTTCTCACGTTTTTCAAAGATGTTTTCACCCACCACAATGGCATCGTCCACTACCAGTCCCAACGTCACAATATAAGCAAACAAAGAAATCATATTGATGGTCGCACCCGTCTGACCAAGCAAAATAAACGACCCCAAAAATGAAATGGGAATTCCCATAGCCACCCAAAACGCCAATCTGAATTCCAAAAACAATGCCAAGATACAAAACACCAAAATCAGACCCACACGAGCATTGTTCACCAACAACTGTATGCGTCCTTTCAAAATCTCAGACGTATCGTTCCAAACAGACACCGTAATCGTCGCTGGAAGCTCCGACTCCAGCTGAGATTTGTACAACTTAACTGCGTTTGCAACATCTGTGGGAGTTTGATCTCCCACACGATAAATGACCAACCGAACCGCTCGTTTACCATTGTAATAAGATTCTTCATCGGTATCTGTATAACCATCTGTGATTGTCGCAACATCACCCAGTCTAAGTTCAGCACCTTGAAAAGATGAGCGTATAATGAGGTCTTTAAAGTCATCAACACTTCTCTTACGATCTGCCACACGAACCAATATTTCTCCATTTGCCGTCTTTACACCACCACTGGGAAGTTCTAAAGAAGCAATCCGTATCTGAGTAGCTATATCGTCAAGGGTCAAGCCATGAGCCTCTAGAGTTAATTTAGGCACTTCAATACTCATCTCGAGATCTGGAACATCCACCACTTGAATTTGAGTGACATTTGGATCTTTTCGAATCTCCGAACGAGCTGCCTCTGCCAATTGTTGCAGTGTTTTCAAATCTTGATCGCCACTCAAAATCAAGGTGATCACTTCTCGTCTCAAGGATAATTCTTCTACTTGTGGCCTTTCTGCATCTTGAGGGAACGTTGTAATTCTATCTACAGCCGATTTGACATCGTTGCGTACCTTGTCAGTTTTGGCATCAGTTAACAACTCTACGATGATGGAACCTACATTCTCGGAAGCATTAGAATTAATGCGTTTAATCCCATCTATACCACGAAGTTGCTCCTCTACAGCAAGTACAATCCCTTGCTCTACTTCTTCTGGAGAGGCACCTGGGTATGGAACCGTGACCGCTATTATATCAATGCTAAACGCTGGAAAAACTTCTTGCTTCGTTTGCAACACACTAAAAAATCCAGCGAGCAACAACACCCCCATCAGAAGGTTTGATGCAACTGCATTTCGAGTCATCCATGCAATGGCACCGCTGACTGACTGATTATTGGAATCTTGATTGTCCATAAATTACACCTGAGAAATACAACGACGAAATGTACTTGAGTAGCCTACTGTTAGGACCTCTACTTCTGTACAAGTTCTAATGAGGCTCCATAAATCGGATACGACATAGATGTGGTGACAATTCGGTCTCCGGAACTGAGCCCATCTAGGAGAACCACATCGGATCGATCAAACCATCCCACTTTAACATTCTTACGGGCCAGTTTGTCTTCTGAATCTGCAATCAGTACATAGGACCCTTCACGAAGAGCCGTCGATGGAATTCGAACCGTGTTCATCACAGATTGTCCATTCAATTCCACATCGACATATGATCCAATCAGAAGTGGCAACCCTTCTCCACCCATCGGGTCATCAATCGCTATCAATAGATTTATGGTTCTAGCCTGTGGGTCCAATTCAGATTCTAGTCCCAAAACGTGACCCTCTTTATGCAACGTTACAGTATCTGAAATGGCGAATCGGACATCAGCCTTCGATCCAGTCTCTCCAGTAATGCCAGGCACATGCAAATTTGGCAGATGGGAGGTTGGCACCGACACTCGGACCTGGAACTGCTTGGTACCTTGAAGAGTCGCGACTGGACTCCCACCGACTACTTGTCCCACTTCAAGTTGCTCAGTCTTCACAATACAATCAAACGGAGCTTTCAATACAGTTCTCGCGAGTGATAACTCTGCTCTTTCAAGGCTCGCTTCCGCAGCGTCAACACCCAATTCTGCCAAACGTAACTGAGGTCTTCTCGAAGCAAGTTCTGGAGCATCCCCCTCATTTCCTAGCAACTCCCACTCTCGTTGAGCATCCAACTCTCGTTCCTTTTCAATGGTTAAATTGAGTTTGGCTTGTTCTACTCGACTATGTTCTCCTGCGACCGCTAGTTTGTAGTCTGCCTGTTCGACTTTGGCGATCACCTCACCTTTTCGGAATCGTCGACCTGCGCGTAACCCATCGGCAACGTACACAACCTTCCCTTGCACTTGCGGCACTAGATTGACCTGATGACTGGGTTGTACAACACCCGATACGTAGACTTTGACCACCTGTTCAGATTGTACAGCCTCAATTATTTCCACTTGTAATGGCGGTGGCACCACATCAACACGCTGTTCAGATTCTGCTGAGTTGATCAGCGCACCCATAACGGCTACTCCAACGCCAATGATACCCAATGGCAGAAGTGCTGTTTTGATGACAGTCGTAAGATTCATAAGAACTCCGAAGTACAAATATATCGAATTAATTTGAAGAAATAGTGAGAGATTGAATGGTTTGTAAGCGAATCCGCACCGCATCTCGATCGGTTTGCACTCGTGTCAGAGACGCCTGCTGGTACACTTGCTGAGTGGAGAGAACGGTAATATACGGTGTCAGTCCCTTTTGATACTGACGCCTTGCCTCTTGATACGCCTGCTCTGCTGCTGTGGACTGTGTCGATACCAGCTGTTGGATCTCCTGCTGCTGCCTTTCTACCAGCAACGTTTGAAGAATCTCTTGCTCAGCTTGTAAACGAGTCTTTTCAAGCGTTTGTTCAGCGATGACTAGACTGGCATTGGCAGACTCCAATGTCGCCCATTTGTTCCCGCCCTGAAAGAGAACCAGATTGACAGTCCCACCAGCAGACCAAGCGTCCAAGGTATTCCACTCAGAATCTTCTTCACCGCGATAGTTGGCCTGACGAGACAATTGACCATTCAGCGCCAATGTGGGCAACAGCTGTGTATATGCAGCGTATCGCCGCTTTTCGGCCGATTGAACTCTCTTTTGAGCCGCTTGAACATCCAACCTTCCAGAGACGATGGCTTCAATATTGACATCATCATACACAGAGAAAGATGGAAAATCTCCCTCATCAACCAAGCCAGACGTATCTGTAGCACTGCGACCCAGCAATACTGCAAGTCGCTGTTTCGACAATTCAAGCTGTTGGGCAATTCGAATAGTTTGTACCTTTAATGCCTCGACCTGCTGACGCTGTTGCAATACATCTAAAATCGTAGCATCATCCCTCTCTTGACGCATTACAGCTATATCCAGCATCGTTTGTGCAGATTGTGTCTGTGCTTCAACAATCTCATACTGCTCAAGCAGTGCCAGTACATCATAATAGGCATTAAAAATGGAAGTGGACAGCAAACGCAAAGCATTTACTCGATCCATCTCTGAAGCCTCAGCATCCAACACGGCAGCTTGGTGATTCGCTATCCCACCACCCCACACGTCCAAAGGCAATCCAGCCTGCAACGCCATGCTACCAGAGGTAAACAAGGATGATTCTTCATCCTCTTCTACAGGAGCATTCGGATTAGATGGAAACAAATCATCCAAACTGTCGAGGCCAAATCCAAATCCCAAAGCATCTGCTGGTTGAGTGTTCATAGACCCAACAAGAGAAAGTGTTGGTAAAAAAGAGGCTCGAAGTTGTTTGGAAATGCTCTCGGCTTGCTGAACACGCGCAAGAGAAATGGATACATCTGGTGCATTGCCCAATCCCTCTTCGACTAGAGATACCACATAAGGGTCCTCCCAGTTGTGCCACCACTGATGCGACGACCCAAGAATATCAGCATCTACCTCAGCATAGGCGAATGACTGTACCAACACTAACCAACATCCCATCATGGGTTCTCCTTTGGTTCCATCATTTTTTTTACAGGGGATAAGCCTTGCCACAAGACTTCAACGATCGATGACACGTAGTCTTCTTCCGTTTGTGTAAGTGTTGTGTCACGCAATAAATGAATTCGAATAGCCCGATGTTGCATCGATCCAATAAGCGTAAGGGCAATAGACTCCGGATGTACATCTTTCCTCATGCGCTCTTGATCCTGCAAATTTGCAATCCAATTGGTCAAATACTTGCGAGCCAACACCGGTGGTGCATCATCTGGAAGAGACTCATCAAATGCTAAACCTGAAGCATGTAAACAGGCAAATGATGGCAAGACCTCATCGAAAAATTTCAGCAACCGTAAACACAGCTGCTCCATTTGCTGTCGGACAGGGGTATCTGTCGGCCCCTCACAGAGAAGGTCTAGCAGCATCGTGGATTCTTTTAATGATGTTGACGGTAAAAGTATCGCCGTTTGCAACAAATTACTTTTCGAACCAAATCGTTTGAACAAAGTCGCCTGTGAAACGCCCAGCTGATCTGCAATAAACTGTGTCGACACCGATCCACCTTGTTCTATCAAGCAGCGTCGTACAGTCTGTAAAATCTCTTCGTCTGATACTTTTTTGGGTCTCATAGATCTCTAAGTAAGTGATTGATTACTTACTTACTACCCTAAAAAATATCGTAAACCAATTGAATTTACAAAATTTCAAATATAGTAGACCTACAACCTAGACATTACACCAAACGTTACACAAGTCCCGTAGTCTAGTTCGGTCTAGTTGAAAAATATTCCATGTTAAAATCAGCATGTAGTGACAAATTTGGTGTTCGCTACTGGGATGGTTGGAAACAATCATCCCTTTTTCATTGCCTTTCACCAAAAGAGTAGACTGTACCTATCCCGTTGATTACTCTGTCAGAATCGAAATCTGATTGGATTTAAGATTGAGACGGTGAAACCAAACCGTCTGTTGACGATATCTATCAAACAGCTGATCAACCTCCTGAACGGATAGATCCAACAACACTTTTCTTAGCTTGTTGCGCTCCCATGATATCCTAGCAACATCACTACCACTATTTCCGCCAAGAGATACCCATGCTTCCAAGGCCGTATTCGAATCAACCCACCCGGCACCCTGCTGTTTTTCCACAGCATACATCCACAAAACTCGAACCAACTCTCCTTGAACAGATACACTGTTTAGACCTGCTGAAAAAACTGCTTTTAATGATTTAGGGTATATATCCAACCGGAGTTTCTCATGAGAGAGCCGAAGCACGCTCTCAATTGAAGGAGCATAGTTTTGAGGCAACCAAAGTCTATATGCACCACCATTCCACACAAAAGACATCCCGTTCGTCAATATCGGACTCTCTGGTTCTACTCGATATCCTGCGTCTCCAACATACAACCCCTGAAACTCCGACGCTGGAATCAAGACACCTTCCGTCATCGATTCAACCATCGCTTCGGGAGGACTTCTATCAAACAATTCAAGCAGAACTATATTGGGGTTTCGAAAGTAAACACGATCTTGAAACGTACGCCATCCATGAGCCAACCGACCCCCTTTGCCTCGTGTATCTTCTTCTGAATTCAACGTGCGCCATACCCACTGGCCAGACATCCATCGAACCTCCAACCAAAATAACGGGAGATTGTTTACAGGAATGGTTCTGACTCCAAGCTCGGGACTTCTTCCAAATCCATTGCTTTCCAAAAGAGGAAGTCTCTTCACTCTGAGTCCGTATTTAAGCAATACCATTCCCACGTGTCACCTTTTACTGTTAAATTCGATGAGTAGTCTAGCCAATGCATTTGTATGCAATGATTAGATACTTACCTATAACATGGGTAATTTATTAGGCTCATATCTTTTTTGATAATATTAAACCCGCATACCATTGAGAGTCCATCATGCCACAGTTTCCACATACTCGCCTTCGAAGAAATCGCCAAACTGATTGGAATCGACGATTGGTTCAAGAAAATACTCTATCCACCAATGATTTCATATGGCCTTTATTCGTACATGATGGTGAGGATGATATTCCCATCCCGTCTCTCCCAGGTCAATATCGCTGGAGCATTGCCAGTCTTTGTGTACAGGCACAGAAGGCAGAGTCCTTTGGTATACCGGCTATCGCTTTGTTTCCTGCAACCCCTGCGAGCAAGAAAACTCCTGATGGGGAAGAAGCCTACAATCCAAGCAACCTCGTGTGCCGTGCCATGACGGCAATCCGTGAATGTACTCAAAACATTGGTATCATTTCGGATGTTGCTTTGGACCCATATACAACCCACGGTCAAGATGGACTTTTACGCGATAATGTAGTTGTCAATGATGAAACGCTTGAAGCCCTTTGCAAACAAGCGATCAATCAAGCGAAGGCTGGTTGCCACATCATCGCCCCTTCAGACATGATGGACGGTCGGATCGGTGCCATTCGCGAAGCGTTGGACCTAGAAGGCTTCCAAGACGTATCTATCATGGCTTACTCTGCCAAGTATGCATCCGCCTTCTACGGTCCATTCAGAGATGCTGTGGGCTCCAAAGGATCTCTTGGACAAGGAGACAAGCGAACCTATCAAATGAACCCTGCCAACGAATTGGAAGCCCTACATGAAGTGGAAATGGATATCGAAGAGGGGGCGGATATGGTCATGGTAAAACCCGGCATGCCCTACTTGGATATCTTGCATCAAGTCAAAACCCACTTTGCGAAACCCACCTTTGTCTACCAAGTGAGTGGTGAGTATGCGATGATGAAAGCGGCAGCACTCCAGGGATGGCTAGATTGGGATAAGTGCATTGAAGAGAGCCTCTTGGCATTCAAACGAGCTGGTGCTGACGGTATCCTGACCTATGCAGCACTCGAAATGGCAGAGAAAATGAATGTTTAGACATAAAACCTCCCTTATTTGGAAGAAAACACATTTGAGGAATGATAATGATTACAAAAGAATTATTTAAGTCACTTGCAACTATTTGGTTGAAATCAGAAAAAGGAAGACGTAAGTATCAACTTGCTGAAAAACTAGGTGTTTCAAAACAATATGTTAGTAGAGCATTTTCTAGCAATACTGATGAAATTGTATCAGGCAGACATATTCAAACTTTAATGGAACTAAATGATTGTGCCGTTATCCTGTATCCGAAAGGGTATTTTAAAATCGTGCCCATGAACTCAACACAAACAGTCATGGAAAATAAAGATGATTGAATGGAATTACCATGCAAAATGGAATTAGATACCAACTAAGTATTTTGGCTACTTATCTAAAGTAGAAAAGGAAGGCTAAGCCTTCCTTATTCATTGAACCGGATAACCAGCTCTACAACCTGAAGTAATGATTACTTACGGTCTTTGCCGAAGAACGGAGGGATGCTGTTTCCGCCTTGTGGCTTAGGAGTCGTTGGTGAACCAAACAATCCAGATCCACGTAAACCACCGGTTGGTGATCCACCACGTGGAGGCTGCGGAGATGGTCTAGTCGGAGGTGGTTGATTTGAAGAAGGCACTGCACTGTTTGGCTGCCAGCCTTCTTGGAAATCTGTTGCGATAACGGTCACGCGGACTTCATCGCCCATATCTTCGTCTACAATCCAGCCCCAAATCAAGTTTACGTCCTCATGCGCTTCTTCTTCGATCATTTGAGACGCTTCTGACATTTCCAACAGTCCAATGTTTGAAGAAGATGTGATGTTCACCAATACAGAACGAGCACCGGAGAGACTCACCTCAGAGAGCAATGGTGAATTGATGGCCATTTGGGCGGCGATCATCACACGATTGTCATTGGCGGCTTGCCCTACCCCCATGAGTGCAATGCCTTTGTCTTGCATGATCGACTTAACATCTGCAAAGTCGACGTTCACTTGACCGCTGATGTTGATCAAGTCGCTGACTCCTTTGACTGCCTGATACAATACACGATCTGCCTTTTCAAAGGCTTCACGAACAGACGTCTTCTCATTGGTAATAGCCAGCAAGCGCTGATTTGGAATCGTGATCAGTGTATCTACACACTGACGGAGATTTTCAATACCGAGATCGGCTTGTTTACGACGACGATTTCCTTCAAAGGAAAATGGGCGTGTGACAACAGCCACAGTCAACGCTCCGCATTCCTTAGCGATCTGCGCTACGATTGGTGCTGCACCCGTACCAGTTCCACCACCCATACCAGCTGCGATGAATACCATATCACAACCTTCAACAAGTTCTGTCAAACGCTCTCGATCTTCTAGGGCACATTCTCGACCTTTATCAGGGTCACCACCAGCTCCCAAACCATCCGACCCAAGCTGAAACTTTTGTACGGCTTTTGAACGCTGCAAGTCTTGGGCGTCGGTATTGACTACGATAAACTCAACCCCTTCCATCCCTTGAAGGATCATATTGTTAATGGCGTTACCACCGCCTCCACCGACTCCAACTACTCGAATTCTTGCCAACGGCTCTCGTTTTTCTTCTACCATTTCAAATCCCATGGTGTTCCTCTTATGTGAATGTTCGTTTGTTTCAATGTTCGGTTTCAATGTCGATGTCATATGATCGCCTGTAGATGGGTCTGCCTCCAAAACCAGCATCACCGAAGTTTTCGGATAACCGCTTTTAAACTATCTCAGTACAGGTTTGACAATCGCACAATTTGCACACATTAATATGCTGTGAATTATCCCATATTACAACTTGTTTCAACAGTTTTCTATGTGAACTTGATCAGAGAGACGAATCAAAAGCACAGACTGCGGTACTTCAATCATTTTGAATGTATCCAAGTTGCTCGAGTTTCTTCTTCGCCGCCTCATCCAATTCCACTCGATTGGCTTGTTGCTTTTCAATCGTTAATGCAGGGTCATTGGAAGACTCACCGCCCACCAAATACCACGGTCCTTGCTTTGTTCCTTCGGCATCCTGAAACAGAATCGATGCATCATAGGGCAATATCTGAAAGGACTCCCCCTTTTCAACGTTGAGCGTTCGACTGTGACGACCGTCTTTGAGCGCAATTGCCTTTGAAAGAACGACAGTACCTGAATCTTGAGCCGTCCAAGGTTTCCCCAAGAGTTCTTCTGTTCGTTTTTTAAAGGCAAAGGCGATCTCGGGTTCTGTACTGGAGATATCTGTAGTTTCTTTTAAATCTTCTTGTGTGTGAAACAATTCAGACTTTCCAGTATTAAGGTCCCACTCCAATCGATATCCACCCTCAAAGAGAGAAATCCGATTGGTTTTAAATCGAGTGGTTTCAGCCAGCATTGGACGTTCCGGCAATGCTCGTTCTCCAGCAAAATAAGCAGTCAAATCAATCCCGTCCGCTTGCAACTGTGTATCTCCCCATGCTGCTATGGTAGGAGCAACGTCGTGATTTCCTACCCAGCCAGAATCAATCACGCTCTTGGGTACACCCTTTCCAGACACGATCATTGGAATATGGAGTTGCTCACTGTACAGAGTGTGTGCGTGTCCCCAAGACCCTCTCTCCCAAAACTCTTCACCGTGATCTGCTGTGATGACCCAACGCAAATCAGAACGTTTGGCAGAAATCACATCTGAAAGCCTTTTCAATTGAGCATCGACATACAAAATCTCTTCATCGTATTGTGCAATTTGATGAGTCTTCTGAGCGGCTTTGACCTTCTTCTTTTTAAAGTGGAAGTAGTTTTTGTATTTTAGATCGCCCTTTTCAGGAGCGCGATCAAAAACCGTATCAAATGGAGCCGGAGCTTCATAAGCATAATGAACATCGTAAAAATGTAAGAACAAAAAGAGCGGCTTGTCTGCAGATTGTTTACCAAACCAATTCAGCGCAGTATCGATGATGTTTTCAGCATCTACCGTTCCAGAAAGATTCTTCTTTTCCGAGAGGAGATCGAAGTCTTCAAAGAAATCAAATCCCCTATCGAAGCCAAACAAGCTGGAAACATACATCGTCGACACAACTCCACCAGTTCCCCACCCCTTCTTTTGCAACTCCTCTGCCAAAATGGGAGTACTGGATGATAGAGACACAGAGTCATCCACAATGTGGTGCGTTGATGGCAGCTGTCCCGTTAACATCGTTGCGTGGGCTGGTAGTGTCCATGGGGAGGCTGAACGAGCATACTCAAAACGTGTTCCCGAATCTGCCAGTGTGTCTAAAAATGGAGATGTCTTTCGCTCATACCCATAAGAAGACAGGTGATCGGCTCGCAATGTATCAATACTGACCAAGACCACCATCGGTTGTTCACTGACGGGTGCTTCCTGTGTACAGCCAAGCAACCCACTCCAAAGACCAAGCAACGCTATATTCATTTCATTCCTCTCATTCTATATTTCTTCGTGTATTCAATCCTTACCAATGTCGCCATTGCACCCAAGCAGCAGGGAAAAACCACATCGTAAAGAAGACGACCAAACTACCACAGATTAGTGCGCTTGCTTTTCTGGGCATCGACGCATTCTTCCAATGACTCCCCCACTCCGTCACAAACCACGCCGCATAAATCATCAGCAGTGGCTCCAGTGGTACTCTGTATCGTGTGAGTCCTGCGAGTAAACTGATCGCCGCCACGTGATAGAGCCAAATCCCACTGATCAACAATCCGCGACCGCCTCGACCATAGAGAACCAATCCAATCGTTCCCAGCCAAAGCACCATCAAATTCCAACCGACGTTCACCGCAATGATCCCTTCATCCATCCAGCGAGGCAGTCCTTGCATGTTTCCCCAACGTAAATGACGCGTCAAAAAAGAATGTGGATTCATCATTTGAGCGATTCGGAGCGGGATTCGAGACACAAATTCCTTCGGATGAGCCTTAATCCAATCCACACCGGCTTTGGTTTGACACTTGTCTCGTTCAACCGGTTTTCGTTTGCTCGCACACGGTTCCCGACCGGGCTCTGTATGACGTTCAAAGGCGATATTACTGAGTGGACCATTGCCCCAGTCAAAAGCGATCGGTTCAAAATCGTTGTTCCCCAACCACATCATCTGACCCAGGGTCCTGTCTGAAATCATAAAAGAGTCAAACTTCTTCGAAGCATAGGTCGAATAAGGTCCCACCATCAAAATGGTTCCAAGCACGAGAGCCACACACTGTGTCCAAGCCAGTCTTAGCCGCCATCGTCTCCAAATAAGAGCTCCGCAGAATATGGGCAGCATGTATGTCGCTACACCTCGAAACAGTACACACATACCCACAATCAGACCTGTTATCGCCGCGTGTTTCATCGCTGTTTGAGTGGTTTGTTCTGCATCACGTGCTTTGTCAAACAGCCATACACCCGACAACAGTAAACCACCATATAAACATTCTGACCAAAGAGATTGAGCAAAGAATATTTGGGTGGGACTGAGGGCATACATCCACGCTGCCACTTTTCCGACTTTGGGGTTGGCAAAGCGTCTGCCCAAGTGAAAGAGCAGTGCCATGACTCCAACTGAGGCGATAGCCTGCGTCGTTTTAATCCCCGCACCATACCCCGTTAATCCTTCGTGTAGTGCAAGTAAAAAAGGATAGCCAGGAGCCCAAATCCATCCGTTGGATGCAGTCATCCCCTCGCCTTCCAAGATGCGCTCAGAAAGTCGCAAATAGGTACACTCGTCACGCACACATGGCCATGAAAGCCAAAGCATGACAGGAACTATTCGAAGCAAGAATCCAATGACCATAGCCCACCGAATAGATCTTCCTTCCTCTACACCGTGCAGAAAAACTGCCTGCTTCAACCACTCTTTGATACTCATCGACGCCTATTTAACCGATTGACTGCTTTTTTTCACGTACATACAAGGGTGTACACTGTCGTTTTTGCGTCTATACTAAATATAGAACGTCTCTTTTACTTTTACCTTTTACGGACGTTCGCTTTACCGTTCTCTCTGCTTTTCCAAAACTTTTATCCCAAATTATGGGTTTCTTCTGGATTTTAACATGTCTTTTTTCTCTTCTCCTTCACATATAAAGGGATGGTTCTTGGGATTGTTCCTACTCCTAGGTCAGTGGTTTACTCCATCCAGTGCACACGCCGAAGCACAATGGGTATCGACACCGGACCTCACACATATCCCGCACTGGACAGTGCCACTCGAAAGCAAAGCAGATTGGCTACGATCTTCAAGCCCCTATGCAGACATCTACGCCTCCGTAGAAGATGAAGCTGTTGCCCATGAACTGATGCGACATGCCCACACCGCCATCCCGAGAATCGCCAAGCAGCTGGGGGTTTCTACCGGTGGATCGATGCAAATCTATCTTGCCAACACACAGGCTGAATTTCAAGCAATGCAGCCATACGCTCCCCCTGATTGGGCAGACGGAACCGCCTGGCCAAAGAACGGCTGGATTTTCCTTCGATCACCTCGAATCCGTTCGGGATTGGCTGAACCCCTACACCAGGTTCTCGACCACGAGATTGTACACATCTTACTGGGGCGCGCTTTTGCCCATTACCCAGTCCCTCGGTGGCTTCAAGAAGGCGTCGCTCAAGTCGTTGCCGGTGAGTACACCCCCACCAAAGTCGATCAACTGGGAACATTTGCTGAACCGATGTCCTTTTTGGAACTTGCCAAAGGGTTCCCCGCAGACGCTCTACGTGCTCGCATGGCCTATGCACAATCTGCCAGTCTGGTTGCCTATCTGTTTCAAGCACACGGTACGCAAAGTCTGCAAATCCTGATTGAAGAGATGTCGCAAGGTAGAGAACTGGATGTGGCTCTCGTTCGCGCGACTGGTTTGACTCCGCAAGAACTGGATGTAGCATGGCAAGGGCGGACACTCTCGATGCCCTTATGGCTGCGTTCAATCAGCATTGATGGAACCCTTCTCGCGCTGATTGGCATTGTGATTTTACTGGGCTCATCTAGAAAGTACAAGCAATACCGCAAAGGCAATCACATGTGGGATGAAGAAGAACGGGTCCATCAAAAATTGGTTCAGGAAATCTCCACCTGGGACCGAACGATGCGTATCTGAATCATGACTCGAAACCGTCCACTGCTCTTTCGAATTGCCGGTCCAAGCAACAGTGGCAAAACCACATACTTAATGGCACTCATACGTCGGTTGAAAGAACACAACCTCAACGTCGCCACCATCAAACACTCCCATCATAAACTGGATGTAGTCTCTCGAAAAGATGGTCACAAACTGGGTACCCTCGCTCCAAACCTTACCGTGGGACAAGACCGAGTGATTCTGGATGAACCAGTTCAAACGCCTCCAAACCTGTTTGAACTCGTCGATCGTTTCTACTCAGATATGGGCGTGGTACTAGTGGAGAGTTGGCGGGAGGAGTCTATTCCAACGCTACTTATTGCCAACCCACCAACCAAATGGGTTGTGCCTGAAGGTGTGCTGGCTCGGACGACGGAGGTTGCGTCTGAGACGTTTGAGTCATTGCCGGTTTGGGGAATGAATGATGTGGTGGATTGGGTTTTGAATTCCAGTCGGTAAGTATACTTGCGGTGGCTTCGCCAAAGACTATCACCAATAGTCTTTAAGTCCTAAATTTTTGGGTTGATGATGATTGGCAATAATGATGGATGTATGTAGGTTATTACCGAATCGGTTTTGTGTGTTTTTGGAGTAAGATTTCAAAACTGGGAAAAAAGTGGGAAAAGAATGTCGTCCCACGACGTCCAGATC
>CALDQI010000613.1:0-5834 GCA_937911635.1 uncultured Pseudomonadota bacterium
GAATGTACCAGCTGGTATATAGACCATCTCATCTACACATTCGATCGTCCAAAACTTTTGAGGCAGTCGTATCGCTCCCCCACAGGACCACTTGTCTAATTCTGAACGGATTTGTGGTGCCAACTCATGGAGGGCATTGTTCCATTGTCTTAGGTGCTTTGCTGCATCATCTATTTGAGACTCCAACTCCGACGTCTTCCATAGACTGTCCCACCAAGACAGTGTCAATACCGTATCTTGAAGGGTTTGTAGCAGCTGCTCCGATTCTATAATCTGCGTCTGTGATTCTGAAACCTCTTCGAACAATACTCTCAAAGGGTATGCTCGAAGCCACCGAAAGTATGATTCGACGAAAGGTGTCGGGTCCTCTTGAGCCACTCCCCACAGCATCGCTACGCACTGATCTATCTCATTGGGTTGTTCAAGTTTCTCAGCCGCATCAACCCTCGCTTCAAAAGCCTCTCTAAATATCTCAAATGCCCTTTCAGCAGAAACCCGTTTCGAAGCCACTGCCTTCAGAATCTGCTTCCACCGGCCAAGCATATCTTCCCACAACACCTCTTCTACTACAATACGTCTGCCACGTTTATCGTCTATAGTGTTCATGTACATCTCTCGTCAGATTCAGAACATGCGATCTGGTAAAACACCCTTCGAAGGGTATCCAGACTCTGTACAGTACATCGAACGAAAAAACTTTTACTGGAATGTATACTCTAGAAATTTTCATGTCTACAGTACAACATCATCAGCATCTACGGCATCATTTATTCTTCCGAGGAAGGATTTTGTTCGCGATTCTTTCGAGCCCAGATGAAAGATTTCACACAGCCCAGTGTATAGATCCCTCCGGTGACGAGCAACATCAGTTTCGAAGCGCCTGCATATGGCTTTGCAAACGGTCCACCGTCGGCCATAAACCCTCGCAGAAAATCCAATCCACCCAAAAAGGACAACAGACCAAAAAATACGGCAATGTGCATCCAAACCTTTCTACGCTCAGGATTCACTTTTGCTAGAACACCACTGATTAAAATTGGAACCCCCATAAATGATGGAATCCAAGAGGTGATCGACTCACTCTCTGAAACAACCGATACCACAGTCGCCCAAATAATTAGAAATACACCGTACCCAATGGTAAATTCGGGAATCTTAAGCCCCAAAAATCTAAACTCTTGCATTGTAACCCCACGAAAACTGTTGCGGTATATGTAACGTATACACCCACTCCTGCAAAGAGAGCACCACTCCAGAGATCACACGCAACGAAGACTCCATCGTACATCAACGTTTGGTTTAGTCACCGCAGAGTTGCTCTCGAACCACCAAATCCTTAATCACGTGGCGGTTGGTCATCTCGCCAGTACCAGCCGTAAAACCAATATACGAATCAAAGCCATAGAATCCCGGTATTTCTTGATCAATGTACATCACACCATCAATCGATACTTGAACATATGGTTGCTGCACTCGAACAGCCATTGTATGCCAACCTGTGTCTTCCATTTCCGGCAAGGCTACCCAAGCCGCTGGATTGTCCACATCCCCATCAAAGGTGAACATCACATGATCTTCATCTGTCGGATCATACCCCGAGTTGTAATATGTATCCACTTCAATCGACCATCCTGGAAGTGCTGGTCCATCCGTACAAGGAGCATCTCCGCCATAACCAATGCCACAACCACTACCACCCAAGTAGGTCGTCTTACGATCCACATCGAGTGCAGTGAGTGAAAAACCATCCGCACCGCTGCCGTCTCCAATATAAAAAGAAAACTCGATATCAATCCATCCAGCCGGAACCTCCTGACCAGTCGCAAATGCGGTTCCCACTTGCCATCGCGATGCAGGGGTCAGTTCCACCCAATTGTTGGCTGCATCCCAACTGGCACTGCCCTCAAAATTCCAATCGTTCACGTCGAGAGCTGTCACTTCATACGTCAGTTGCTGACAGATGCTCACCGTTTCTTGGGTGATGTTGTTGCAAGAGTCCACCACGCTAACTTCGATGTTGTGATAACCAGAGGTATGATATTCGTTCCACACTGTAGAGACTGTACCATCGGCAAATGCTTCTCCTGTTGAAAATAAACCGTCCTGATTGGATTGCCACTGAACCATCAGGTACTCGGTCGGATCTATGTCATCGCTCACCAACGCCTCGAAGCGTGTCTCTCCCTCCAAGATATCCCCACCCTCAGGAGTGACCAATTCCAATTCAGGTGCTCGGTCCATCTGTCCAGACAATGGCACTTGCCAAAGATCTTGCTCGGGATCATTGCTGTATACCGTCAGTACACCATCTTCCCCTGTTGGCATGGGTCTCACGGACAGACCAATGCTCTCCATGGTTGGAATCTCAATCGGTGCGGGATTGTTGAGCAAGATCCAGCCTTCTATTTCCAAGGCTGAAATTTCTAGGGGACCCTGTCCCTGATTTTGCACTTGAATGGTGTAGGATTCTTCTGCCAATGTACTCTCACAGATGATGCCAACATCAAGAGGGAAGGGCTCTATCACCAACTGTGGTAACAGATCTGCGTCTGTATTCTCCTGCTTCTCAAACAAATTGTAGTCTGAGCATCCAAAAGCGACGCACACGATAATATGAGGGTATCGATTCATGCAACCATCCTTAATCATGTGTCAGTGTACCACATCTACGTTACAATACGTATCAATCTGCAATCATTTACAGCACTGTCTACACAGTCTCACCACATTTTGAGCCAAACTGTATGACCAAAATTGCCATCACCAACGTTCATCTCGACCTTGGAGCAGGACGTCGCGGAACCGACATGGGTCCGTCTGCCATCCACGTCGCTCAGTTAATTCCTAGATTAAAAAAGATTGGCCATAGCATATCCAGTATCCAGTCCATCGGATCCAAATCTTATGAAGCGCTGGAAGTCACAGAAGCCAACGCTCGATTTTTACCCGATATATTGAAAATTTGCACCGCATTGAAAAGGACGGTCAAACACAACATTAGCAACGGTGATTTCCCTCTCGTATTGGGTGGAGATCACTCACAAGCTGTTGGAACCATCAGTGGCATCGCGGATCATCTGAAATCTCAAGGTCGAGAACTGGGTGTTATTTGGGTGGATGCCCATACCGATATGAACACCCCTGAAACCTCGCCTTCTGGGAATGTACACGGCATGCCACTGTCTGCACTACTGGGACATGGACACCCTGATTTGATTGCCCTCAATGGATCGTCTCCCTCTTTAAAACCAGAAAATGTCGCGGTTATTGGTGCGAGAGACATTGACATAACCGAACGATCTATGGTTCATAAAACTGGTGTGCGTGTATACACCATGAGTGAGATAGACCGACGCGGTGCTGCCATTTGCTTTGCTGAAGCCATTGAACATGTATCAAAAAATACAGACGGCATTCATCTCTCCTTTGACCTCGATGGTGTCGATCCACGTGAAGCCCCAGGAGTAGGCACTCCTGTTCCGGGCGGCCTATCCTTGCGAGAATCTCACCTCATCTGTGAAATGCTGGCAGAAACAGGACGCTTGGTTGGAATGGAGATGGTCGAACTGAATCCCATTTTAGATGTCGCCAATCAAACGGGAAAACTCGCTGTCTGGCTGATTCAATCTGCTCTTGGTAAAAGCATTCTGTAACAAACGGATCCATCTTTACAGTGCATTTACTCTCATGTCATGATATCGAGTCATACCCCAGATGGTCTTGTAACAATGTGTTCAATTGTGGATACCAGATTCGTAATTAAAGATTCACTTTCAAACTGTCTGGCTGATCCTATACAATCGCAGATTGACTCTATCCTACCCCAGCCAACACAACATTATGTCACCAAAACATGTCCTTACCAAGGTTCAGAAAATCGCATTACAAAACGACGATATAGATGCAGATTTGAACCCTCGTGCCAATGAGTTGGACACTGGATGTCGTAAAGACTTTGAAAACTGTACAAATATTATGGGTGACAAAGATACACCATTAAAGCTTGGCGTTTTGGAACTGAGTACCCGAGCATGTAAAGTCCTCGTCGTTGACATTCGACGTCTGCAGTATGGTTTTAGGTGGGCTGCTGTACAGAACAGAGCACACATCACAGAATTGGGACATCTGATCAATCAAGACAACGAAATCCCGTGGATAGACTTTGAAAGACTCGTTCTGCCCAAAATTGAACACGCGCTATCTTTTATGAAAGACGAAAAGGTCGATGTGTTTCATTGTGTTGCAACTGCGGCGCTGAGAACAGCTCAGAATAGAGACGAAATCTCAAATAGACTCAAGGAGACTCTCAATCTCAATGTTCAAATATTGGATAGCGCTCAAGAAGCCGATGCGACGTTTGCAGGCTATCGATGGTACCCTGCACATGACTTGACCGACAATACTGTCCTCGTAGATCAAGGCGGTGGTTCGACCGAAATCAATATCTTCATGAAAGATGAGAGAAAATTATCCATCGTTGATCCCCAAGGACATCGTCAATCCACCAATATCCCTGTCGGAACAACAACTGCCGTGCAGTATTTCTTACAGCACACTGAATTCGAAACCAGTATGCAAAATGCACTGAACAATGACACATCGTATCTATCCGAACTTAACAAAGGTACGGTACCACTACAAAACTTGAACGTCTCCCGTCTGATTGGTGTGGGTACAGCCATCACCAAAGCCACCAATAAACCTTCCAATAAAATTCAACACGGTATTGAATTGATCAAAGGAAATCTGGAGCAACAGCAGCTAGAGATGGCACAGGAGTTAATTGCCAAGTTCCCTCACTTCGGAGACTATAAAACTGCGCTGAATGAATTCCCTATCGGCAGTCAAGGCTATACACAGTTCCGAGAGCAATTGGTCAAATACTTTGGCATCAAAATGGTGCTGTACATCATGGACCGTTTAAATTGCCCTTCTCTAACTGTCAATGGACTGGGACTGCGATATGGTATTTGCCATCAAATGATTCAGACGTATTATCCGGATTTAGAGTCTGGTGTATACCAGAGTCGTTTCGAGAGCAAAAGTCTGACGGTAAATGGGGTCACCGAATGCACATATGTCAATGGGATCATGAACAACAGTACACATTTTGGTATCTTTGTACGATTGCCAAACAATGAGAATGGATTGCTTCATAAAAGTAAGTATGCACACATACACGATCTTCGCTTTGAGTACGGAAAGCCCTTACGGGTATACATTCAGCGAATCTACAACAAGAATGGACGCAGGCTGTATGATTTGTCTCTTTAAGACAACGTACTCTATCTAATTTAAACGCATCAAGTAGAACTTGGCGGACGAAGTTGCATGGCTACAAGACTGGCAATCAACAACAGTCCTGCGGCACTGAAAAACGGTGCACCGACAAACCACTCAAAGAGCATCCCTGAAAAGATTGGTCCCAGCATTCGACCCATTGCGGAAAAAGATTGGTTGAGTCCCAGTACGGCACCCTGTTCGTCATCCGGCGCCCCACGTGAGATTAGAGCAGACTTGGCGGGGTTCAGAAGTCCTGTTCCCATCGCCATGACGACGGCCGTACCACAGAAAAGTGTAAAGTTGGCAGTGTCACCCAACATTGGAATCAACCCAATGGCCACGACGACAAATCCAATACCCACACGGGTCATCCAGACCTCACCAAACCGTTTCGTCATCGGACGAACCAATCCCCCCTGCACAATGATGGCTGTCACACCGACGATCACAAGATAGTTAGCCGTTTTCCAACCCGCAGCCTCAATTCTAGCTTCCATCGACAATGTCGTATCGGTGATCCAAACGTGTTCGATGTAGAGGGCAATCGCCTG
>CALDQI010000614.1:0-10299 GCA_937911635.1 uncultured Pseudomonadota bacterium
ACCAGCATGGAACAGGCTCGTAAACTCGCATCAGATCTCAACTCTCTCAACAAACGCCGCCAAGAGGTGCAGCAAGAAATGGTGGATAGCATCATTGATAAAATCCCAGAGGAGATCCCGAATTTCTTAGTGATATCCGGAACGCGAGAAGAAGGGTTTCACAAAGGTGTTGGAGGGATTGTTGCCGCTCGTTTGAGGGACAAGTTTCATCGACCTGTTGCCGTTGCTTCAGGCAATGAAGAGTTTATGACGGGATCGATTCGCTCGATCGGTGATGTGCATGCTGTGGATGCCCTTGATCGTTGTAAGGATATTTTATTGAAGTACGGAGGACACCCTGTTGCGGCTGGCTTTTCTCTACGTAGAGAGCACTTGGAAGAATTTAAAAAACGTCTCAACGATTTTGTTGCCGAAACCACCGATCCAGAACAACTGATACCTGTACGCCGGGTTCAAGTGAAATGTACTGTGGATGAGATTTCCTTTCACACTGTGCAAGCTTTCATGAAAATGGAGCCATTTGGAAAAGACAATTACAAACCGCTGGTGTGGCTCTCCAATGTCAAAGCCAATCGAGTTCAAACCATGGGTAAAGAAGGCACTCACATGCGATTTGAGGTGGGTGGTCACAAAGCTGTTTGGTTTGGATCTGCAGAGCATCAGACTTTGTTGCAGCGCAATCGTGTGGATATGCTTGTGGAGCCAAGCTTCAATCGGTATAAAGGACGCACTACTGTACAATTGATGGTGCAGGATGTTCGACTGTCAAAGTAACAACGTCGGTGAATAAGTCCCTATTGATTTGGCCATCCGTTTCTATCGTAATGTTTGATATACCATTTGGGATCATCGGGTAAGCATTTTAATTGTCGAGTAGCTTCTTCATTGGTGATTTGATTATTCTTAAGATTTTGTAACACTTGAATTGTAAGTGGATCTTGCCAAAAACCGCGGGGCTTTACTTTGACTCTTGGCTTTGATTGTTTATATGGCCACATTGAATGCATCTCCGGATTGTTTATGTTGGCAGTTGTGGATTATTTTTGCGGTAAAGCCTCTAGCATTTCAGACAGTGGTTTCACTTCAATGGTTTCATCTACGTCGCACGAAGCATTCCATGTTGTCGTTGAGCGCTTATTGATATTGGCTCGAAGAGTCCATTCATTGGCACCCAGATGCACGTAGATTCTGCCCGGCCCTCGGCCTAGATCTTTCCGTCGCCATCCGTTGTACCCAGCATTGAGAAAATCATCCGTTTTTGTATCTATATCGAGCGCTCGAATAGGAACTCTAGGGGTACTGTACCAATCCCATCCCTCAGGGGTACGTTCTTTGTTTGGTTTGAAAATGAGGTGAATGGCATCAGCAGGTAGAGCACCATCGGTCAAGGTTAGGAATTCTTCATGACTTCCGCGGTACTGGACACCATCTAAGTCAAATAATGCACAGATCTCACTCTCAAGAACTGTCAGAGACATAATGGATAACCCCGAAGGTCGCATCAGAGCGAAGTGCATCTGGTTGTTTGGTCCAAAAACAAGTTCACCAGGTACAGCCCCCTTGAAGGAAAAACCCTCAATGTGAAATCGACCTCTCCAGTGGAGGACCTCGACGTTCGGTGTGTCCGCGTTTGGTATGTCTGTGGCTTCTACGGTTTTGCGACCAAGTTTGGATGTATCTTCAACAGTATTGTCATTTGC
This sequence comes from uncultured Pseudomonadota bacterium, assembly GCA_937911635.1. GTDB lineage: Bacteria > Myxococcota_A > UBA796 > UBA796 > UBA796 > CAJWHX01. The sequence goes on from CALDQI010000614.1 coordinate 1,701, forward strand.
AATTGCGCTGTTCAAAACTGCATTTATCATCCATATCGACATCATATTATTCGTCCTCGGTCGTGTCTTTTACAGACTTGCTAGCCTGTTGAACTTGAGTATGCAATTCTACAATCGTCGGATGCGGATCTGAGCGATGGGCATCATCAAAATGCTGGTCACTGTCTGACCAAGCCTGTGAGTGACTTGCCATAAGTGCTTTCAGTAAACTTTCTCTGGCTGGGATGGTACCGATCTGCTCAGTGCTAGGCGGATTGAGCAGATTTGAGTTGCTCGGAAGCTTATTTCGGCATCCATAAACCATGCATAGGACCAACCCCATCCAGAAGGAACCGTGTAACCTACGCCCCATTAACCTATGACCCATTTGGTAATTCTCGTTCCCAGAGTTTTCGTGCGCCGTAATTGATGGGATAAAAGGTGGCAAACATGCATAGCCCTAGGGCCAAAAGCATACAGACACTACCGATGGCCCATTGTGTATCCGTGATTGGGCGCTCTGTTATCTGGGTAGAAATCAGCCAGTACACTGGAAAAGCCTCTAGAGCAAGGACTGCGAAGACCAATCCGAGCGCCGTCAGCATGTAGAGAAGACCAGCAGGACTTGCTGCCAACTTCGAAGCATTGTTGGTTTTAAAGTCTGGGTAAATGGCACCCATACCCACCGCAATACCAGACAGTCCAAATGAGAGTGCCGCAGCGGTTCCAATACCCACCCACAACATGGCGGATTGTGCATCCAAAATGGTGATGGAAGATACGGCGAGGGTTTCCCCAACCAATATCATCGGTAAAATTCCGGGATATGCCTTAGCCCAAAGGAATTCCTTGGCGGAGATGGGTCCTGTTCGCATGACCCAAAAGCCACGACCTTCATTGGAGACAGCTGCAAACTGGAAACGAGCCGCCAGTGCAGCCATCACAAATCCGACCAGTGCCAAGATTAGGAAGGACAGTCCGTTCAGCCAAGTCTGCATCCAAGGACCTCTGAAGCTATCCACGGGGAGATTGGCTACCGATACGATTGCAATGATGACAATGGAACCGACCAAAAACAATTGGGTCCACTGAGAAGGGTCTCTCACAAAGGTTTTGACGTCTTTGGCGACGATGGCCTTAGCCTTTGAAGGTAATGGAAGCGTCCAGAGACCAATGAGTTGATCGAGAAGTGGGGATCCAGCCATTCGGGCCACGCGGGCTTCTTGTGCCTTGGCCCGGCCATCATCATAGAGTGCGTTGGTGGTCCAGCGTGAGATGGCTGTGGCGGCTACAGTGGCACTGAGGAGCAGGGACAGATCAATCCATGGGAAGGGTCTTCCGAATAAGGAAGCGATCAGTAGATCAGAGGCCCAACTGGGAGGTGTCAGAATGGGCATGGGGGTTTGCAATTGTGCCATGTAGGCTGCAACGCTCTCAAAATTATCGGCATTGGCGAGCTGTTCTGGACGGAGCACACGGATCAAAATGAACACGACAACCAGTGCCAAGATACTGACCAATACGAGAGCTTCTCGGATTCGACGAGCTGGAAATACGGATACGAGGATACTGGCGAGTCCTACACCAAGAGCGGTGGGAATCACAGAGAAGGCTGTCATCACAACGACAAGAAGAGCGTAGTACTCCGGTCCTTGTCCGTACACAATTCCGTAAGAGATAAAAATGGGAATGGCGAGAGAGAGCACCATCCAGCTAGATTGAGCAAAGGTTTCTACAAACCTAGCAAAGAAAAAATTGACCTTGGAGATGGGGAGAGACAGCAGGAGTTCCAAATCATCAGACAGGTAGTAGTTCGATAATGCAGTCACGACATTGGAGAAGCACAAAAGCCCAAACGTACTGAGCAGCAACAGTTCAATCAGTTTTCGAAGAACGATGGTGCCAACAATCTCAACACCATGAAAGGTGTGGATGAAAAAGAACATCAGTCCAGACAGTCCCAGCCAGAAGAGAGCCCCTGAAATGGAGAATCCAACGATCAGACTGCGCTCGGCTTTGGTTGCCTTTTTCCATCGATTGATGAGGCTTTGACGCTGTGGATGGAGAAGGTGTCGAATGACGTACATGGTGTTCTCAAAATTTAAGGCGCATTGGGGATGGTAAAGGGAGTGGCTTCTTCGATTTCATTTTGTTCTACGGTCATCCGAATGTAGGATCGCAAGAGTTTGTTGCGTTGAGCTCCGCCTACCAAAGAGCGGAGATCTTCATACAGCGCAGGATCTCGCATCAATAGTGCCGCCGTCCCATCACCATTTTGCAACGCATCGCTGGTTCCTTTTAGCAACGTAGCGGTTTCTGCCAAATCGTTTAAGATATCTTTCTTGCTATCGTCGTAAATGAGTGCCGTAATGAGTCCTTCTTCGGTTTGAATATCTGTGACCAGTTTCTCAAGCGCCACCGATACAGATTGAAGCTGTTTGGCGAGCGATTCTCCATTTTTACCGTAGATAAGTTCGTGAGCGAGTCCGTCCCCGGTTTTAACATTGGCGATGGCATCATCGAGATTGGTGGCAGAATTGTCCAACTTTCGCATGATGTTGTTGATTCGTTTGGTGAGCGTCTCATCGTAAATCAATGTGTGGATAAGACCATTTCCATCTTTGATTTCCTTGGTGATCAACTCGAGATCTTTTAGAGATTTCGCAAGAGAAGCGGCTTCAATTTCTTCGTTTGAGCCTAGGATATTATTGACTTTGTAAGAGATGTCGTCGGTGTTGTTTAGAATACCGGTCACCTTTTTAGTGTAGCTAATGATATCTAGAGCCTCTACAGTTCGAACCCAATCGTCTTGTTCCATTTGGATACAGTCAGGATCTCCGACGGATATGGATACGTACTTATCCCCTAAGACTCCAATGGAATCGATTCTGGCAACAGACGACTGTTTCGATTTTACAGCGTCATCCAGTGGAAACTCTTCGCTGGGGGCACATTGACGAATGCGATGTTGAAACTGTTGAGAGATGGATAGTTGTACGTGGATTCTCCCATGCTCCGTTTCAGAGAACTTGAGTTCGGTTACCTCTCCGACATCGATCCCCGACAACCTTACCATAGAACCTTGTTTGAGACCTGCAACGTCGTACCACATAGCATTGAGGACATAGTGCTCTTCAAAAATCTTTGTGGAGCCGCTCACCATAAATAAGGTGCCGCCAAAGAGTGCAAAGAGAAAAGAGACGAACAAACCAACTTTGGCATTTTGTGACACAGCCATTGAATCCTCAAACAGGGGTATTCTTTAGGGTAGTGTATCACGATTGGCAGTAGACATGGTAGACCAGCGATCTGAGATTGTGATATCTGGGAGCGTCTCTGTCGTTGGAATCCATTTTTGAGTAGCGCGGTCTAGTTGTATCCATTCATCGACAATGCTTTGTGCTATCCAAAAATTGGCTTGTGAAGTTGGATGCATATCATCTAAGAAGGCGTCGGTCTTACTCAGTCCAAAAGCTCTAAGTGTAGGTGCCACATCGATGATGGGAATGTCAAAATGATTCGCGATGGCGTTTTGCCCTTTGAAATAGGGATCCCATGTGACTTCCACATCAACAATGTCCAGTCTGTGACGATTGGCAGGTTGAATCAGCACAACGGCGATGTCTCTAGACTTCGCTTCGATCAGCAATGTGGACAGCGTCTCTATATATAAGGGGAGGGGAACGCGTCTTTTTCCATTGGCAAAGGGGTCCCGTACCCATGAGATTTTGGCATGCGGATTCGCCTCAGGGGTACTTGAAGTCAGAAGTTCAGGACGAAGGGTTTGTGTCAGCTGGATAAAGGCATGACTCTGTCTAAGAAATCGTAGAGCCCTTTTTTTAGGTTGGTTCAGTTCTGCCATCCACTGGGCATCTTGAAAATGATCGAAATTGTTGTCGGACCAGAGGTTTCCAATCACCAGCACACTTGGTTTCAAATCCCATCCGATTTCATTCATGAAGTTTAGAGTCTGTACAGTAGAATAGCCAGGGGTGGCCCCGCACAGTACATCGATGTTCGCCTCCTCTGCCCTCAATGCACTTTCCAGATGATGATGAAGTGTGCCATCGTCATCGAGTCCATGGCCAAAAAAGCTCGAGTCACCCAGTATCAACCATTTGTCAGAATCTGGAGTGGTTTCGGTGGCCCGCATACCCAGATCATCGATGGTGACTGTCGCCCCGAACTGCTTTTGGGTTCCGGGGGTCATGGACCAAATTCGTGTTGGGTGTGCCTGCAGCTGCATGCCTACACTGGGGCTCTCCAGTTTGAGTAGAGGAAAGAGTCTTGCGAATCCTTCGATGCACGAGAGCGTCAGTATTAGTGTGAGGATGCTGAACAGAAGCCTTTTCATGGTTGTACTGTATCTCGGTTTGTATCAAGATGGACAACAATCCCGACTTCTTGCCTTGTGAACTTGCCCTCCTAGAATTAGGTTTTACCACACGCATTGCAATGACAAAATTGAAACCCAATAGGAGTGTCTATGTCGGAAGAAGGCAAAGGAAAAATTGTGGCTGGGGCACTGGCTCCGCATCCACCTCATTTGGTGTATGCCCAAAACCCACCCCAAAATGAACCTCGTTCCGAAGGTGGATGGGAAGTACTGCGTTGGGGATATGAGCGACTCCGACGAAACTGGTCTAAACTAGACTATGATGTCATCGTAGTGCATTCCCCGCACTGGAAGACCCGTTGTGGTACCCATTTTCTTGGTGTGGAACACTTTGCATCGAAAAGTGTAGACCCCATTTTTCCAAATTTGTTTCGATATACTTACGACCTGACTGTAGATGTTGAGTTGAGTGAGATGATCTGTGCAGAAGCAGAGGCGGAAGGGTTAGAAACACAGATGATGCGAAACCCTGACTTTCGGGTGGACTATGGAACGATTACTGCTTGTCACTTGAGTCATCCAGAGTGGAACAAGCCGATTGTCTGTATTTCTTCCAATCAAGGGTATTTTGACTTTAGTAACGAGGTTGGAGAGGCACGTATGTTGGCTTTGGGCCGTGCAACGGCTCGAGCGATTGAGAAAAGTGGTAAACGGGCAGTTCTGTTGGCATCGTGCTCTCTATCGCATCGACACTTTACCAAGGAGCCAGCCATTCCGGAGGATATGAAACATGAACATGTCTATCACAATGGTCAGTACCTTTGGGACATGAAAATATTGAATCTCATTAAAGAAGGTAAATGTCAAGAAGTGTTGGACATTATGCCAGACTTTATTGAGCAGGCAATGGCAGAAACGAAAGACGGCTCTTTTACGTGGCTGATGGGTGCTCTAGGCATACCCGATTATCCAGGAGATGTGCACAGCTATGGATCGGTGATTGGAACAGGAAATGCCGTGGTGGAATGGAATCCGGCATGGAAAGAAGGGGGTGTACAATGAGTGCAGTAGTCGGTTTGATTTTACCGGGCTTGCCCCATCCACTTCTTCAACCCGAAGGCAATCCATCTTGGGGAGAGATTCGCAACGGTTTTGAGGCTGTTCGTCAGCAGCTCATCGATGCCAAGATTGAACGCTTGGTTTTGTACAGTACGCAATGGTTCTCGATTTTGGGTCATCAAGTGCAAGCCCACGCCAATCCAAAGTGGGTACACGTTGATCAAGAGTTCCATCACTTGGGTTCGATGCCGTATTCTTTCAATGTGGATACGAAGTTCTCAGAGTCGGTCGTCAAACATGCCGAGAGACGAGGCTTGCATGCTCGTACAGTGGATTACCATGCTTTTCCGATAGACACAGGGTCAGTAGTGGTCAACAATCTTATCAACCACGACAATCGATTTGAACTCTCGATCGTCTCTTGCAACATGTATGCAGATCGCGCTGAAACAGTCGTGTGGGGTAAAGCCGTTGCCGATGCCCTCGAAAAGGACTCAAAGCGAACCGCCATCGTCGCTGTGACTTCGCTCAGTAAACGGTTGCACACGCGACGAGTGGCGGATGCAGATGATCATGTGTCATCTCAAATGGACGATGAGTGGAACCGCAAACTCCTTGAACTTCTGGCAGAAGGTCGTTTGGAAGATGTGTCTCAGTTGGCGAGAACCTTTGCAGCTCAAGCCCACGCTGACAACAAACTAAAAGCCATTTGGTGGCTCTCCGCCGTGATGGGAGCCCACAACAAGTATCGAGGAACCGTTCATGCTTATGGTCCCATTTTTGGAACCGGTTCAGCAGTTGTATCTCTCACCCCAAGTGATTCAGAAGTGGGCGGTCATGAGTTTGATGAGGACGACGTCGACTATTTCTCTGGTGATAGAGAGGTACTCGAAGTTAAACCAGATGCCCCTGTGATTTCTGATGAAGAAGAGTCATCTGAATCGTCATCTAATGAAGTCGTGCTCCCCTCTTCGAAAAGTTCTGGTTCAGTCGTTAACACGCAAAAGGCCCCCAAGCCGGTAGGCGCATACCCTCATGCCCGTAGAGTTGGAGACTTACTTTTCTTGTCTGGTGTAGGACCCCGTCAGCCAGGTACAGATGCGATTCCAGGTGGACCAATTCGAGATTCTGACAAGAATCCACTCGACTATGATGCAGCAGCACAAACCCGTGCAGTGATTGAAAACATTCGCATCATCCTAGAGGCTTCAGGGTCATCATTGGACCGCGTGATCGATGTCCAAGCATTCTTGATCGACATGGATAGAGACTTCAAAGCCTACAACAAGGTCTATGCGGAGTATTTTACCAAGATTCAAGCAACCCGAACGACGATTGCGATTCGTGCCTTACCCACTCCGATTGCCGTTGAGTTCAAGGTGATTGCACTGCCGGGTGATGTGCCCAAGCCACCACTCTGACAGAGATTCCAATGCCCACGATGATTGATATATCTCCCTTGATTTCTCCAAGCCTCGCTGTTTGGACGGGGGATACACACTTCTCTCAACAGTTTCTGTGCCGGTTTGATACTGGGGCCAACATAGACTTGTCTACGATCACTACGACAGTTCACTTAGGCACGCACACAGATGCACCCAGTCACTATCATCCAACCGGTCAGACGATGGAGTCTAGACCACTTGATCTGTATTATGGACCTTGTCAGATCATGACCGTCGAGGTGCCAAGGGGAGAGCGAATCTATCCAAGTCACTTGAATGGTGTGGAGATCACCGCAGAGCGTGTTCTCTTTCATACGAAGTCTTTTCCAGATCCAAATCACTTCAATACAGATTTCAATGCCCTCTCGCCAGAACTGGTCGATTATTGTGCTGAACGTGGAGTTCGGTTGATTGGACTGGATACGCCTTCCGTTGATACGTATTCTTCAAAAGCCTTAGAGTCCCACAACGCCATCTTCAGACACGACATGGCGGTACTAGAAGGCGTGGTGCTCACTGATGTCGAGGATGGAGTATATACGCTGATTGCCTTGCCACTCAAGATTCAAGGTTCGGATGCGTCACCGGTTCGTGCGGTGTTGGTGGGTTGAGTATTCATTCCGAATAGAATGAGATGGTTCGTTGTCATAAACAACTGAGAAACTTGGATAAAACATGCATACTTTTCAAACCATCGGGTCTGGAACCATCCCCATAGTCCTGCACTTACCTCATAATGCAACCTATATTCCGGAAGATTTTGACTGGAATCTAGACCAACACGCCCTTGATCAAGAAATTCACAGACTGGTTGACCATCATACATTGGAACTCTTTCAGCCTCTCATTGATGCCGGAGCCATAGCCTTGCACAACAACCTCTGTAGACTCTATTTTGACCCGGAACGCTTTGCGGACCGAGAAAAGGAAACGATGAATCAAATTGGGATGGGGGTGTTTTATACACAGACGACGGAAGGCGAGCGATTCCGAGAGGATGATTCAGATGATGAGTATGAGGCTAAACTCCAGCGACTCTATCATCCGTATCATCAACAGTTCACCGAGATAGTCGATGAGCTGTTGTCTGGATTTGGACGCGTTCTGATCATTGATGGTCACTCTTATCCAAGAGTCCCTTTGCCGTATGAGCAATTCCCAGATGCTCCCAGACCGGAAATCGATATCGGTACATGGACCAGTCCAGAGAGTCATACATCACAAGCATTGATCACGCACACACAGACTTGTTTTACAGAGATGGGATTCTCTGTGGATTTGGACTGTCCATTTAAAGGGTCCATTCTTCCAACAAAATTTATCGGAGACACTCGCGTCCAAACGATGATGTTGGAAATTAGACGGGATACGTATCTGGATTCAGATTCTTATGCCAAAGGGGATGTACGTCTGGATCTGAACAAGATGAGCCACTTTCACAGGGGATTGGAACGGTGGCTTAGTTGGAAGGTAGGAAGATAAACCAATGAAAACGTTGTGAACAAGAGAGGAAAACAGGACGGGAAATCAGGGTACAGTAATTTTGGAAAATCACTGTCTGAGAAGGACAGCCAGTTGGGAGCTGGTTGCGGAGGGAGGTGTTCAGCCTCAAACTGCCAATGGAGAGGCTTCTGAAGCGAACAATCGAACTATAATTGATGTGTGTATATCTGATATGTCAAAAAATGTCACTAAGGATTGTTCAAAAGAACCGAATCATTTTTTCGCCTGATCAGACCCTTGAAAAAATGGATCAAAATAGAGAATTAAAAGCCTTTGA
>CALDQI010000615.1:0-3058 GCA_937911635.1 uncultured Pseudomonadota bacterium
CTCGACGAGACCATCTTTGACAAAATCATCGATTTTAGCGCTACGTTGATCTGTACAGAATAAAATCGAGTCATCAGCTGGATCAAAACCTCTAAAAACCATGGTTCGATTACGCGGCTCTCCATTTTGAGTCACTGAAGCCAACTGAACAAAGCGATGATATGGGTCATCCTGATTACGCTGGATTGAGCGCTTAAGCTCGGTTAGCCAATAAAAGTGTTCTTCTTGAGACATCTCGTACCCTCTTGATCTTGTATATCAGCCAAGCATTAAAATTATATCGTTGATCAACCTGACATCTCTCGAGAGAGACAGACTATGTAGACAGATTTATCATCGGGCTACAAAGATACTTAATAAGCACCAGACTGTACGAAGATCATCAATCTCTCACTCACCCTTATTCATCTCGTCGTGTTTCCGATCGAAGACTCCAAGGCTTACAGACACTTAATGAGACTTTAAAAACAAATGTACCGTCTCTATCGAACAAGGTGGCGCAGACTTGGGCAGAAGGAATTACAAATGAGACGCGCGAGAGGCTCCTATCTTTGTTGGAAAATGAGACGGCACCATATGTTCGTGAACTATTGCTTCTCTATCTTACGCAGTCTTCGCTTTCCGATGAACAACAGACCCGATTGTTACAACTTGGTTTAAACCACTCTATATGCAACAGTGCTTGGGTGTACTTTGTATACGCTGGACTGTGTAATTCTAAGTTTTTGGATTGGATTCAAAACCGCAACAATGATGCCGAGACGGCTTCTCTTTGGAAGCAGGCTGTGACCGATCTAGAACCTGAAATGTGTACACTCGCTCTGAAGGCTTCACTCCAAAAAGTAGCTGATCGTGCAGGGGAAAAACGAACTCAGTTGTGGTCGGAGAAAATCCTTGAAGTCCGTCCGGAATTTTTGTTCTCCTTGCTCGATCTCATAGAAAAAAATCCATCGATGGTCTCGCTGTTTGCTCGGTCTCTTCCTACAATTTCCAAGGACGCCATTGGGGATGAAGAAATGGAGACCCTGCTGTCAATCTGTTGTGGTTCATTGTCTGAGGAGATCAGGACACTGTTGTGGGAGGCCATTCACAACCATCTTTCCGATAAATTAGTCTCGTTGCCAGCAGACCAGCTTTTGCTGTATCTCCAAACAGATCTGGCAACCAAGAAACAGCGCATTGCCATCTTTAACAACAGAAACTCTGAGGCGACTGTTTCATCTGCATTGATCGATTTTGTCGGTCTGGAAAAACAGAAATCCATTCGGGCAGCGGCTTTGCGATGGGTCGCTTCATTACCCAACGGTCAGTTGCGCATGTTTACCCAAGATATCCTCGGTCTGTTCTTTTCTGGGTACAAAGACGTACAAGATTTCTTCGATTCTCAAATGCTTCCAAAATTAGAACAGTTTGAGGGCAACATTAGTCAAAAGATCACCATGCGATGGCTTGCATGCGATGGTCAAGTCTTTTCAAAGAATTACCCTCGATTCAAACAAGGGGTGCTAGCACAGACGTTGACAGAAGTTTGTCTAGAGCATGCACAAGACGTGTTGTCTGCACTGTCGAGCAACACTCAGACAGAGACGGCTGCCACGGCCATTGTTTTTGTTCTGAACAAGATCATCCCCCTTGAAATCATCCAACATGCTATTCTTGCTGAACAACTCAAGAATCCTGCCAATGAAACATTGCAACAATATTTCGTGGATATATTGCAAAAGGGATGTGCACAAAATGTAGCAGGTACCCTCAATATTTTGGTCGACCTGTTTGAAGCGACATTTAAAGGCAACAAAGCAACAGTATCGATTCTTCCAACAGATGTTTTTCAATACTTTCATCAAAATGAGCCGGATATTTCTGCCGATATCTGGGCAAGGTCTCTAGAGTTTCAAAACACAACGCTTTTGTATAAGTTGACTGTATCCCAAAGTTATTCTACGGTTCGACCTTATTTGTTTGCACTCCTCACAACAAAAGACACAGAGTTGTACACACTCGTTCGCCCGTTTGCTCTAGAAGCCCTGGAGCACCACCCTGAACATCTTGTAGATGTCATACCGAAGTTGGCAAACTTCTTTTGTGAAAAGAGTGCTTTTCAAGGTCGTTTTATCTTGAACAATCTTCAAGCACTCCCTGGATTCTTTGAACGGCTTAGTCTGCTGTCTGTGCCTCGTTTGGAAGAATCGTTGTTCGCACTGGTTGATCACAACCAAATCAGTCAAGAATTTATCTTGTTGTTTTTGCTAGCACTTCCAGAAGAATTCGATATTTCTGATCACAACTTGGGCGTGCTTTTACAAGCAGAGCCACCATCCATTCGTCGTTTTGCCTATCAGAGACTTGAAAAATACAGTGGGACAAAGAAAGATCTTGCCATTCATCACACGAAGAAACAGTTGGAACTGTTTTTATCGACGCGTTCCAAAGAGGTTGTGCATTACGCTCAAGATCTCCAACAGTACGCTCCGTCGGCAATTGAACTCCTCATTGAAGAATCTCCCACAAGCGTATTTAATATCGTATCGATTATATTGAGATTCGCTCCACGGTACTTGCATCAGTTGGGCTCTTTTGGTGTGCAACTTTTACAACGCCTCCCATATGAGTTGCTCGTCCAAGATACCGAGGCGCTAAGAGAACTTTCTGTAACTTATGTACCTCCGGCACAGGCGGCGATACGAGATTTGTTGGCTGATCTGTTAAGCCAAGATGACACGTTTGCTGAGTCGTTCACTATGAGTTTTATCCAGTGGCTCTCTGAACAAGATATTATCGATGAACATTACTTCTCGCACAATCTGTCCATACTGGAAACGTCTTTAAAGCAACCACTCAAGAGAATCGCGGCAAAAGATATACCATCCTATCTGTCTCAAGTAGAACATCTTCTGCATGCCAAAAATGTCAAACTGCAAAAGATTGGCATCAATATGCTTTTGCATTTGCCACCAGAAACGCTTGCGCAAAAAACTGATTTGGTTCTTTGGCTCATCTTTAAGTCTGATAGGTCTCTGATTCCTCAATCGATTAAGATCTTGAAGTCCGATTTGTC
>CALDQI010000616.1:0-3119 GCA_937911635.1 uncultured Pseudomonadota bacterium
ACCAACTAGACTGAACGTGACCCATCTTTTATATGACATACTATCAAATCAAAGGTTTGAACCGCAAAAAATCACTCGTACTGACGAAAAACGACTACACAGAACCCTCACCTGCCGTGATGATAGTGTCGATTGGATTCGAAGGATATCGAGAATTTAATAGAGCGAGGTATACTTCCGTATCCGAGCGAAAGCAAAACTCGATAGGAAAAGAACCCAACGACAATATCGTCGCTCAGTTACTCTAAAATGATATGTTGACCTTCGTACGCCAAATCAATATGTAAATTGGAATCCGGCTCCATATTGACGAGGTACTGACGAGCTTGATTGAGGTTTTTCAGCAATGTGGCGTCGGTGTGCATCGGGTCGTGGTGAAACAGGAGCAGCGTGTCGACCTCTGCGTCGAGTGCCAAGTCGATACCCACAAAAGAGGAGGAGTGACCCCAGTCGCGCTTCATTTGAACGGCATCGGTAAACACATATTGTGCGTCGAAGATGAGCACGTCCGCATTTCTGAAAAATTCGATGACTGGTGACATCGCTTTAAATGAGATGTCTTTATATTCCGCATCTGTAGAAAATACTACGGATTTGCCTTTATGCTCAATTCGATAACTGAATGACGTTCCCGGATGGTCGTTGGCTAGCCAAGACACGAACACATCATCACCAATTTGATACGTGCCAATCTGAGACATATCGACAAACTCGATTGTAGACCCAAAAGAGTCAAACGGCACGGGAAAGAAATCAAAATGCTGGAACCGAACCATACGCTCGTACAGATTGGAGATGGGAGAGACAAAGTGAAACTTGTTCCCCGGAATGTAGATCGGCCCAAACATCGGAAGTCCAACGATGTGATCGTGGTGTGTATGGGTAAAGAACCAGTGCGCTTCGCCTTGACCGCGACCAAACGGACCGCCGAACAAGGTCTTTGCCATGGCAAAACACCCTGAACCCGCATCAAAGAACAACTCGTGCTCCCCAATGGTAATTTGAATACAGGTTGAGTTTCCGCCAATGCACCCCTTCTCTACCTTTTCCAGTCCACCAATAAAAGCGTTGATCGAATCATCGTCTTTGATATCATCAGGCGTTGCCTTACTCAATGCCGATCGAAGCTTCCCTTCTATCTCAGAAGAAGATGTCGGAGTGGGAATCGATCCTCTGACTCCGTGTAATCGAACTTCAATGGCTGACATGGGCTCATCCTATCGCATGATTTGAAACGCTACCTTCAACTCAGAATGTAACTGCTGTTTCAACCCTTCACCAATAGAAAATTTTTCCAAGAGTTTTGGCGGCATATCTACCGTGGGACACAGAATCCCATCAGGCACTTTGGCATCCCACAACACATAGCGAGCAATCTCAACCAAATGTTCCGTTTTGTTTTGTACAATTTTCGGACGACACTGTACATACGCCAGCACCTCTGGATCCACTTTCCACCAGCGCTGAATAAATGCCGCTGCCAACTCCGCATTGTCAATGCCAAATCGCTTGCTCTCGAGATTCTCAAACTGCATGGCACGGCGAATCATACGCACAGCGTCTAGGCCTTCTATAGATTTTCGACCTTCGTCCAACAGTTCTTTGTAGACCTCAGTCTGAAGATGTACAAACAGCAACACACCCGTATTGCGCATCAATCCGCCCAAATATGCATGAGAAATCTCATCTTTACTCAGTCCCTTCGCCTCTCCCAACTTGGAAGCGACAACACCCAATCCAAGCGAATACTTCCAAAAGTCTGGATAGGAGAACCCTGCTTTATTTGGAAACATGGAGGGAATCTTCAAAGAGTAGGCCAAATCCATTGCCATCTTCAATCCGAGACGCCCCAACGCTCTATTGAGATCATTGACAACAAAACTGGCACCCGATCCAAATACCGAATTCGACAAACGAATCAGTCGCCCTGTTAAGACAGGATCCGATTGAATAACCTGTGCCACCTCATTCATACCCGTTGTCGGATCTTCGATCATCTCACGAAGCTGTCTGATGATCTCAGGAAACGGTGGCAGCAAGCCATCTTGTTCTATGCTTTTTAATAACTGTTCTCTCATACTTCCAATACCGTGGTACTCAAAGAAATCTATCACAAAATAGAACACAATAAACTATTGACGTCCAAAAATTATACAAACTAATTCATCAAAAGATATCTCCAGATTGAATGAAAGCCATTCTCACCCCGTAAAAATAGTATACAAGTTGCCAATGGAGACCACATGAAAACAAAGAATGTACCCATACAATCGACACTACGATTGTTTCTATGCGCCGGACTATTTGCCACTGTAGGCTGTGTCGGTGACGTCAGACCAGGTCCCGATGGGATTCACTCCGTCATGTTGTTAACCGACGATCGAGACAATGGAGCACGCACGGCACTTCGGCAGGCCAAACGATGGTGCAAAAAGGACAAAAAAGACTTCGTTGTACATGAGGAAATGATCTCCTTTATCTGTGACATGGATGAAGCGGACTACATTCGAGCCAAACAACTGGCAGCGGCAGCACAAGCTGCAGGAGCAGTCACCTCTGGTACTTCAGAAGAAGACAGCAATGCGGAAACTGTTGGAGACATCCTTCAGGCTGGCGGTGCTGCTGCTGAGGCTGCTCTGGGAGAATGTTATGAAGTGGAAATGCTCTTTGAATGTGTAGACCAATCATCCAAAGCAGCTCAGGACAATCTGTAGATTGTCCTGTGCATTTCAATCAAAAGGTTGAGGAGCAAATTAGTCGAGTTGCAAAGGTATCACTCACAGCACGCCATCGAGCTACGGATCCACTACCGGTAAGTTCAACGACCGTATTGGTCAATGTGCCACTGCCGTTTTGATTAAAGGGACTAAACTCATAGGTTCCAGTAGAACCATCCATCCATCCCCATGGAGCAGAGTTGGAACTGCGAGAATAACCGATGAGAAAGTCACTTGATGCAAGGCCGGCAGCAAAATTCATTTCTGAGACACTGTCTATAGATGCCAAGTCGTCGTAGCCCGAATGTTCACAGAAGAAGGAAGCCCCATCAGAATCTCTTGAAACATCACAGAATAAAAAGTATTTGTCTGTTCCACCAAATGAGCCCATGTCTCCAACAC
>CALDQI010000617.1:0-5494 GCA_937911635.1 uncultured Pseudomonadota bacterium
CATTAGAAATATTGACTGGAATGTGACCGCTCGAACAGGCGTGCCCCACATCAAGCGCTTTGTCGAAGAACGTGAGTTGTCGCTGATGCTTCTGGTCGATGTGTCTGCCTCAATGGATGGCGGATCCGTCAAAAGCAAGCGAGCCATCGCAGCAGAGTTCGGTGCACTGGTTAGCTTTTCAGCCATGGCGAATCAAGATAAAGTGGGTGTGATGCTCTTTTCCAATCGAGATCATCTCTTTATTCCACCCCGTAAAGGTCAGCAGCACGGACTCCGAATCATCCGAGAATTACTGTCTCCCAATTTTGAACAACCGATTCAGAAACGCGACCAATCTTGGTGGAGAAAATGGGCTCGTTGGTGGAGGCAGCACGGCGAGGCGCACAATCGTCAGACGGATCTGAAGGCGGGTTTGGAGTTCTGTCAACAGATTTTGAAACGTCGTTCGATTGTTTTTGTGATCAGTGATTGCCGAGATGATGGGTATTGGAAACAGCTGCAGGCGCTCAATCAAAAGCACGATGTGGTGCTGGTTCAAGTGGTGGATCAAATTGAATCTCAGATTCCAGCACTCGGATTGGTACAGGTGGAGGATGCAGAGTCGGGTGCATCTCAATGGGTAGATACGCGAGACTCCAACTGGCAAGTCTTTCAACAACGAACGTACGATGACTTTGTGTCCGCAGTGACAACTCGCGCGTTGCGTGCTGGAATCGACCACATCATAGTGAGAACGGACAAAGATGCGATTGAACCGTTGATGGCCTTTATGCGTCGAAGGGAGAAGAGACGATGAAGATGTGGTTCCCGTTTGTTTGGATGCTTTCTTCCGCTTGTGGAGATTCTGAGGAGGCTTCTCTTTCACCTGCAGTTATGGTGGTAGAAGTCCCGTCAGAGGGTGTCGAAAAGGATATTCAGCAGGGCGGTCTGAGTGTTCGAACGCTGGTTGCACCTAACTCTATTCGGTTGGGAGATGCGTTTCAGTTAGAGTTGACTGTTGAGGGAGACTCGGACGTTGAAATAGAGATGCCCCCGTTTGGAGAAGCATTGGGTCGATTGACAATTGTAGATTTTACTCCGAAGCAGAGTGTCACAGAGAAGGACGGTCAGCAGGTTCAGGTTCACGTTCAGAAATATGGTTTGCAAGCAAATCGAAGTGGAGAAGTCGTTATTCCTGCCCTACGGATCGGATATCGATTGAATGTCGATACAGAATGGGAAGAGATACTGACGGAGCAGATTCCTGTAACGGTTGCATCCATTTTACCCACAGATGGGGATTTGGTGTATCAAAACTCTCGGGCTCGACTGTCACCACTTCCAGTCGCACAACCGTGGATTCCTTGGACCATTGGGGGTGTTGCTATAGGAGTGTTGGTTGCCTTTGGACTTTGGTTTGTTTCGAGGCGTGAGCGCGTGGGTGTACAGACATCTGCATATCAACAGGCAATGCAGACCATGATTCGATTGCAAGATGATATTGCTTTGTTGACAGATGAAGATTCTGTGGATGCTGTATATGCAGGTTTATCCACAGTTCTAAGAGCCTTCTTGGAGGGCTGCTTTACAGTATCTACTCTGGAACAGACCACGGAGGAGTTGCGAGAATCTCTAGGTACTGATTTGGCAGTCCATCATCCGGTTGTTCTTGAGGAACACATCACGGATATTATTGGAGTGCTGAGCCTCTGTGATGGCGTTAAATTTGCAGGAAAAGGTCGAACACTTTTAGAGGTGCAATCGGACTGGAATACAGTGCAAAATTTGGTGAACACCATTCATGAACGGTCAATGGTGGCTATAGACAATCGACTAACAGAGGAGGCACAAGATGGACTGGTCCAGACTTGAATTTGCTGATCCACTGTGGTTGTGGACACTACCGCTCGTTGGAATGCTCTTTATATTGATGCAGAAATCCCACAACCGAGTCGTTGTATCCGATGTTAGTGGATGGGACGTTGCTCCGCGTTCGTGGCGTATTCGTTTGATGTGGCTGGTGCCATTGTGTATGAATCTTGGCATTGCCTCGTGGATTGTTGCAGCGTCATCCCCAAGAATAGGCAATCGTCAAACAGAGATTAAGCGGGATGGAATTGCCATCATGATGGTGGTAGACACATCGGGTTCGATGCAGGCTCTCGATCTGGGTGAGGCTGATCAAGAGGAAACACGATTGGATGTCGTGAAGAAAACCGTTGTGAATTTTGTACAAGGCAATGCGGGGTTTTCTGGTCGAAGCAATGATATGGTTGGACTCATTCGATTTGCTGGATACGCCGACACTTCCTGTCCGCTCACCTTTGATCACACCAATTTGGCGACCATTGCGTACAATATGGAAATTGTAACGAAGCGAGAAGAAGACGGAACGGCAATCGGAGATGCATTGACACTGGCCGTGAGTCGACTTAGTGAAACAAATGCTGAAAGCAAAGTCATCGTGTTGTTGACAGATGGATCCAACAACGCGGGGGAAGAGACCCCAGAAGTAGCCGCGAGTCTTGCTCAGAGTCAAGACATGACCATATATTCTATTGGGGTTGGTACCAATGGAATGGCACCAGTGCGTGTATCAAACCCTCGTACAGGTCGCAGCCACATTCAGACGATGCCAGTACGCATAGATGATGAGCTGCTGGAGAGTATTTCGACTCAGACAGGTGGTCGGTATTTTCGTGCGACCAATCAAGAAGGGCTGAAACAAATTGTAGCCACCATAGATGCGCTGGAAAAAACGACTTTGGAAGACAAGCGATATCGCGAATACACCGAGTATTACCCATTTCTTCTGTTGCTTGGATTGCTGTCCATGGGTATGTCCATCGTTCTTAGGCACACTTGGCTTCGGAGGGTCGTATGAGTGGGTGGCACGTGCTGTCTGTAGAGTCCATCCACTGGATTTGGCTCGTTTGTGGTTTATTGGGATGGTGGGGATGGCGTGTCTTTCAAGAGTGCTTACAAGTCCGTTACAGTTTTGCTGGTGTGGTGTCATTGCATCTGTCTAAACAACGGCTTATTCAACAATGGATCCGCATCTCTTTGACGGGACTTGGTATGTGCTCGGCTGTGGTTGCACTGATGCAACCAGTAGTGTTCGGACAAGAATCTGTCCAAGAGACTTCCATAGAAGCAGATGTTGTTGTGGCACTCGATGTATCAAAGAGTATGCTTGCGGAGGATGCACCACCCAATCGATTGGAGCGAGCCAAATACGAAGTCATGGAGATGGTGGATGCCATGCCGGACTATCGATTTGCATTGGTCGGTTTTGCTGGGAGTGCCAGTGTTCTGTGTCCGTTGACAAAAGACGTTGGATTCTTTCAGCTGGTGTTGAACAACGCCTCTCCTGATTCTATCAGTCGTGGTGGTACAAGTATTGGGGCGGCGATGCAGAAGGGGTTGGATGCCTTTGCGGGCGGAACGGCTCCCAAGTTGTTGGTCATCATTACAGATGGCGAGGACCATGATTCTGATCCGATAGGGGCGACGGAGGCTGCTGTCAGTTTGGGTATACCGGTGGTGACCATTGGATTTGGTTCTGAAGATGGGTCTCCGATTACGTTGACAGATTCCGAAACGGGCGCCAAAACTGAGCTCAAAGATAGAGATGGCAATACGGTCATTTCAAGATTGGATGGAGAGTTGCTTCGAGAGATCGCTTTGAAAACGGATGGTGCGTTTATTCCTGCAGGCGTTGCATCCATCGATTTAGAAGGAATAGTCAAGGCACACATTACCCCACTTGTCAGTGCGTCTTCCGTTCGCCAAACCACTACCCAATTCCCAGTACACGGTCGGTGGATTGGTCTGGCATTGATTCTGGTGATACTGGCTCAAATGGTTGATACACCTTTGGTATCTCGATGGTTTAGAGAGGAAGAACTTGGAGGATCGGTATGATGTGGGTGTGGCTTGCTTGTGTGACTCCAGAGGAAGATGTGACCCCTAGAACGATCTACAATGATGGGATAGCGCTGATGGAATCTGCGAATTGGTCGGAGGCTGAAGATAAATTTTTGGAGGCTAGAGACCAGGCTCGAACAGATCAGTCTTTGCGAGCCGATACTGCCTATAATTTGGGACTCACTTATGCCAAGGAGGCTGCGTCTTTGGAAGAGAGTGATTCTGAAATGGCGGCAGAGCAGTATACTCAAGCCATTTCATGGTTTCGAGATGTGATTCATCTACAAGGAGATGCTGCCATAGATGCTCGGCATAATTTAGAAGTCGTATTGAAAGCTCAGCAAGGACTGGTGGATCGACTGACGCAGGGAGAGAATGGATTTGCAGAGCGACTGGGCCGATTGATGGAAGATGTTCAAGTTTCCCGGCAGTCTGTCCAAGAGATCATTTGGCGAATGGATCAGCATGGAGACCGTGAGAGACCTGCTGGATATGAAGAGGCAATGACCCAATTGGCTGTAAGGGTTAGAGAGTTGGGAGCAGATGGCTTGGAGATCGCCAATCTTGCCTCCGACGAGATTCAACGATTACAGCAGATATCAGAGGCGGACCGTAAACCAGAAGAGCAGAATCAATTGGTGATGATGCAACTGTTTTTGCCTTATATGGATTTGGGAAGAGAAGAGATCTTCAATGCACGTCGTCAACTTAGACGTTTGAATGCACCGAGGTCCTTAGAGGAAATGGATGATGCGTTGCAACAACTCATTCGTGCCCAAGATCAGTTGTTGCCGCCTCCAGACCGATTGAAAGCGTTGGTGAATGCTCAAACACAAGTGTTGCAGCAGGTGGGTTTGTTGGCAGGGGCAAACAATCGGTCATTCAGTATTGAGGGTCAGCAAGTCCCTGTGCCCAGCTGGCTCACAAATGACTGGCTGATATCCCAAGAGGATGGTGTTCTCAGTCGGACTCAAGAACTTGGAGTGTATTTTCAGCTGTGGTTGCAAAGTTTGGAAGGCCCTTCAGACTCTACAGATCCATTTATGAAAGATGGAGTTCGGCGAGCCGATTTGGCAACGAAAGATTCGATTGCATTCATGCTTCAATCGAATGATGCTTTGGCCGTTCGAGATTGGAGCGATACCCAAGCATCTCAGCAGAATGCATTGAAATCCCTGATACTTGCATGGGAGAATTTTGCCGATGTGAAAACGGTGGTAGAGTGGACTCACCGAGACAACGAACAGATGAAGGCACTGATAGAAGGGACTGAGCAAGTTGAGGCGATGTACCCCGATGAAGGCGACCGAGAAAAGGAGTATACAACCTTGTTTGGACAAAACCAAATTCGGCTCGAACGATTGGAAACGCTATTGAATCAAGAAAAGAGTGCGGCTCTGCAAGAGGTTCAGCAGACGGAGGTACCAGAAGGAGAAACAAGTCCGATAGAGCAAATCGAACAGGTGTATACGATGGCTCAACAGCATCGACAGATTGCACTTGATGCCCTGAATCGAATCGGCGAAGCCGTAGGAAGTCAGGAGTCGGCACTGAACGAACTGGACACGGTCAAAGATGCGGTACGTCA
>CALDQI010000618.1:0-3594 GCA_937911635.1 uncultured Pseudomonadota bacterium
GTCCTTCAATCCGAAAACGGACTCTTGGGTATCGGTCCCTTTCCGTATGAAGGCGACGAAGATGCAGACCTGATCAACGCTGGAAAGCAAACCATTACCACCCTTCCAGGTTCGTCGTTCTTTTCCAGTGCCGACTCCTTTGCGATGATTCGAGGTGGACACATTGACCTCGCGATTCTAGGGTCCATGGAAGTCGATCAGGAAGGCACACTCGCCAACTACATGATCCCCGGCAAGTTAGTCAAAGGAATGGGCGGTGCGATGGATCTCGTAGCGGGAGCCAAACGCGTCATCGTCATCATGACACACTGCAACAAAAGGGGTGTCTCCAAAGTTGTACCCAAATGCAAACTTCCGATTACCGGTGAACACTGCGTCAATCACCTGCTCACAGACTACGGATGGTTTGATTTCGTAGTGGATGCCAACGGCAACCGAAGCATGGTTTTGAGAGAGATTGCTCCCGGCGTCACTGTTAAAGAGGTGAGAGCAGTCACACCGGCCGAATTTACTGTCTCAAAGAACTTGAAGACCATTTCCTTCTGAATACCTAGACCCTGAAGGGTGTCGCGAGGACTACTGTCGTCGGCGTATCAGCATCAATCCAAATCCGAACACCATTCCCAATAGACCAGTTCGCATCGGTTGATATTCACACGCAGCGCCAGACACTTCCACAGCCTCTTCGCCGTTGACTGACATCATTTGGGTGGGCTCTTCGTCGCAATCTGTAGCCCCGTCAAAGGTATATACCACTTCATCGACGCCATTGGTCATGGTGTTGGTACCAGAGATGGGTTCTGCTTCGCATACCGTACTGTTCAGAACTTCGTCTGCAGTGACAGCCTCAAACCACATCGAATATCCCTCCCCCGCAACAAGAAACGCCATCTCTCCGTTGACGTGAGTCTCTTCTTCACTAACTTCATCAATGGTCACAAGGCCATTCAAAAACATCGTGGACGGTTGTACAGAGCAATCGTCACTGATCTCTTCTCTCTGCATTTTGACCAAAAAAGCGCTCTCCTCCCCATCACCTCCTCGAATTCCCCCATTGGTAATCGACGTGGTGAAGACATCTGTACAGCTCTCATTCTCCGATGGACTGACGACGGTGTAGTCGGTGTAGGTGACACCTTCAGGACCGTACACCATCGTCCCACTATAGGTTTTACCCTCTTCACTGGTGCAACCGTCTCCAGTGACCGTAATCGCCCCGACTGGAGAACCATCTTCGGCGAACTCTCCATCGATCGTTGGACAGGTGACGTTGTCTTGACCCACTGTTCCAACCGTAATTTGCAACTCTAGAACCGGACCCATCGCTCCGAAAAACGCAGCATAGGTGGTGATGTTCCCCATGTCTTGAATCGGAGCCGGAATCGCACTCCCATAAAGTTCATTGAACTCCTCTTGGATCTCTGGAAAGTCTGTGTTTTGAATGACATCCGGATCTTGAGTATCCTCGGTTTGTGCAGTGTCCTCTTGTTCTGCAGTATCTGTTTCGTCTGCAGTATCTACCGGAATATCCTCTGCGGTATCCATTTCCGTCTTCTCATTTTGAGTACAGCTTAGCAATAAAAAAGCAATCATTGTTCGTCTCCTGTTCAAACATCCTCTATTGATGATATCATCATACATGGTTTCTATAATTTTAAGAAATATACACACCAGTTGATAACCAATCATCCCATTGAACACCTAGATATCTTTGCTTAGCAAATCGCAACTCATGAGTGAAACACAGATGCCCATTCGCAAAAAAATTGGTAAAATATTCCGTCGTATTTCCGGTATGCCAAACGTGGAACCAAGTACCCAAACAGCCTCTGTTGAAAAGCCTACACCAGCACCACCAATCCAGAAAGCCCCGCCTGTAGAACAGAAGAGCGAGCCCATCGCTCGCAATCAGGACATACCAGAACTCATTCTCTATGGCAGACCGTCTTGCCCATATTGCGCACGAGTCGACAGAGTGATCGAGGAGCTGGATATCGAGGACAAACTCACTCGCCGACTGACGAGTTACGGCTCTGAATGGAGAGAGGACCTCCGAAATCGAACCGGCAGTACCCAAGTTCCCTGTCTATTCATCGATGGTGAACCGATGTTTGAGTCTTTGGATATCATTGCGTGGATGAAAGCCAATTTGGTGTAAGTTCGTTACGCACTGGCGGCTTTTTCAGCCTTGACCCGCTGCTTCTCTTTCCATTCGCGCCAATTCTGATCGGTTCCCAACACTCTATCCCAAAACCCGATTGCGGTTCCGTAGCAGCCTTTGTGGGGATACTGATGGTGAAAGGCATGTCTCGATGCTGAATCGATGTGTTCATATCCACTGTGACCGTCGTTGGTTTCATAAATGCGAAGCGCAACCCACAGCCCCCACGTAAAGAACGAACTACCCATGATGACCAATCCAGCATACATCGCGATGATGTTGATTAGATTTTCCAACGGATGAGCATATTCACTTGAGACTGGACGAACCTGACGAAACAGATGGTGTTTACGATGAATGAGCCGAAACAGTTTTCTGTTGTGCAGCAGTCGATGCGAAAAGTAGAAAATGGTTTCATTGACAAACACACAAACGGTAATATCAACCAAAACCTCCATTACACTCGGTAGAGAAGCGGAAATACTCCCTCCTCGCAAGACAAACAACGGATAGAGCACGAAGGCCATCAGAATTGGAACCGAGAAGATGTGATTGACAATCCATTCCTTCCAAGCAGACTTCACCATTTCTTCGGATGGCTTCTTCCCCTTTTGGGCCCGAAGCGTCGGAAACCGTTCTTGATCATGAAGGATTTTGAACAACAGCGCACTTCCAAGAGATACAGTTTGATGAATCACCCACAATGTTGCTGTAAACACAAACAATTCATTCCACGTGCCGCCTTCGGGCATCCAAAACATCCAATCCATGATCGCACCTCACATATACAGTATGCATTTTTAAATCCAGTTCGTAAATTGGTTCTGGTGCACAATCCTCAGAAATGTAAGACAGAGAATGATTTATCCTCTTTTAGATTGAATACACTCTGTATCAAATGGGGCAATCGACTACAATGAGATGAAGTATCCATTTAGATTTATACAGCCTAGACGAAGATCTACATATTCTACACTCTCAATACTCTCAACAATCGGTCACCTATATGATTCATTCCTTGCTTTGTACTGCACTCACTTTCAATACTCTCTCAGCAGACCCTCTCTCCATAGGCTCTTCGCAGAGAACCCTTTCCGTTACTGGCTCGGCTGAAGTGAACGTTCTACCCGATCAAGCGATAGTTTCTCTCACCGTCCTCGATCGGGGGGATAATTTACAACAAACGCAAAAAGAAAATGCGCGAACGATCGAGCAATTCACAGAATACATCACCAAAGAACTACACATAGACCCAACACACATTCAAACCAATCAAGTAATTGATGATATGCGTAAGCTAGGTTGGGGGGTTATTGAAGCGAAACAAGTTGCTGCTCGTAAAAAGGCAACAGAAGGTTTTCAAAAACATATGATGGTTTTCCGCCACCCAGATTTGATGGTTGAAGGAAAAGATGGTGATAATGTTTGGCCTC
>CALDQI010000619.1:0-3682 GCA_937911635.1 uncultured Pseudomonadota bacterium
TCAACCGGTCCGGATGGCGTTACAGCTACATTAGACTTCCTCGCTTGGGACCAGAGTTCTGGTAGTTCTGAAGGAACAGCAGATACAACGGCAACGTTTACTCCTTCGGTCATATCTCCATTTTCAGTGAACTCCAATACGCTCTCTCTCGTAGTGAACGACCTCAATGATGCTCCTGAACTTGGGGCTGCTACCACAAGTCTTGGTACAATAACCGAGAATGACGGTGACACCAGTGCGGACGATGTAACGACATTTGACCTAACCAGTCAGCTGTCCAGTTTGATTACAGATACGGATACAACCAGTGCGTTTAACAACTTGGGAATTGCCGTAACGGGTGTCAGTACAACCAACGGTCGATGGGACTATTCTACAGCAGGTTCATCGGGTCCTTGGACAGAGATTACGGGTGTTTCTTCAACGGATGTGTTGGTTCTGGATGATTCAGCCTATGTTCGTTTCATTCCCGACAGTACCAATGGAACTACAGCGACGTTAACCTTCCTCGCCTGGGACCAGTCAGACTCAGCGTCGAATGGTTCAACCGTTACGATATCCTCCTCCAATCAGGGAGATGACGGAGCCTATTCTTCTGCAGAGGATACTTTTTCCCTTGTGGTTACGTCTGTCAACGATAGACCTGTGTTTGCCGACTCTTCTGATGTGGCATTGACACCAGCCATTTCTGAGGGAGAGACCTCGATCGCTTACAATCTTCATACCATTTTGAGTCCGAGTACGACCATCACTGATGCGGATGATGCAGCGCTGACAACCATTGGTGTGGCGGTTACATCAGCATCTACAACAGAAGGTGGCTGGGAATACAGTACTGACAATGGAGGCAGCTGGACTGCGTTTGCAGATTCAACGCCATCTACGTCAGCGGCGTTGCTGTTTGATATATCCGATTCTACGGTTGCTCCAGATATCCGATTCAATGGAAGTACAGGACAAAATGGAACAACAGCCTCATTGGAAGTATACGCATGGGATCAAACCCAAACACCTTCTCCAGTTGATGTTGCAACTCAGAACTCCAACGATGGAGTTGCCAGTACATTTTCCAGTGCGGTTCGGAATATCACCTTGGATGTGAGTGGGACAAATGACCAGCCAGAGCTTGATATCACCACAACTCCAATCACATTGACCCCCATCAATGAAGGGGATTCAGGTTCGATTGTGTATTCTGCCTCGGTCTTAATTTCTTCAGATATTGGTTCAACCATTTCTGACTCCGATAGTGGGGCGTTGAAAGGAATCGCGATTACAAGTTCTTCAGACTCAAATGGACATTGGGAATACAGTTCAGATGGTGTGAACAATTGGACTCCGATACCGAGTGTTACGACAGCTACGGCACTGTTGCTCGATGAGGACTACTCTTTACGCTTCGCTTCAACCGGTCCGGATGGCGTTACAGCTACATTAGACTTCCTCGCTTGGGACCAGACAGATGGAAACAGCTCGGAAGGGACGACCAATACTACAGCGACTTTGACGCCGGCCAGTACAGACTATTTTTCGGCGAGTTCCAATAGCCTTTCCTTGGTAGTAACAGACCTCAACGATGCTCCTGAGTTGGCTGTTGGAGCGACGATAACGCTCGGTACCATAACGGAAGATGATGCTCCAGCGAGTGATTCACCGACGTATAGTGGATTGTCTACATTCCAAGTGTCGAGTGTCGTTGGCTCTAACATTTACACCGATACCGATACGACGGGTGCGTTTAACAACTTGGGAATTGCCGTAACGGGTGTGAGTACCACCAACGGTCGATGGGAATACAGCAAGGATTCAGAGGCGACATGGGATTTGGCCCCAGCGGTTAGCAGTACTCAAGTGTTGTTGTTGGACGATACAGATTATCTGCGTTTTGTGCCCAATGGACAAAATGGAACGACGGCTACACTCACCTTCTTGGGTTGGGACCAAAGTAATTCTCCCACGATAGCATCAGACAATACAACAACCTTGACGTCTTCAGAGTTGGGGGATGCAGGGGCATACTCTTTGCACGAAAATACGATGACACTGACGGTAAACAGTGTCAATGATGCCCCCGTATTCAGTACTACAGGCACGACGACTTTAACCTCTATAACAGAGGATGATGTGGGTAACAGTGGTCAACTCATCAGTGATATTCTGTTGGATAGTAGCTCTGCCAATCGCGTTGCCGATGTGGATGATGGAGCCGTATACGGGCTAGCTGTCTTTGGTGTAACCGCTGGTGTTGGAGCGTGGGAATACAACCTCAATGATGGAAGCGGCTGGCAGTCTGTAGAGGATGGCAGTACTTTGGGTGTCAGTAATGCACGCCTCATTCCATCTGATGCAAATCTTCGGTACAATCCGAACTCTGCTGCCGAAAATGGTGAAACCACAGACCCAACCATATCCTACATGATTTGGGACCAAACCACTGGGAGTACTAGTGGTTTAGCGGTTGCAACTACAACAGGCGATGCGACAGCCTTTTCGGTGAACTCTGAGACGGCGAGTATAACGGTGTCGAGTCTGAATGATGCGCCTGTCATTGTTTCATCCAGTGATTTTTCTTCGATAACTGAAGACGACAATCAAGGGAGTACGCCACTCAATTACTCTCAGTTGTCAGCCTTGATAACAGTTTCCGATGTGGATACATCGGCTCCCAACGACGGGATTGCCATCGTGGCCCAAACGGCAACAAATGGGGTTTGGAAATATTCACTTGATACCGTCACATGGGGAACCATTTCGATTTCCACCGGTGCGTTGGTCTTGGATTTGGATGACTATGTGGCCTTTGTTCCCGATGCGGCGAATGGTGGGACTTCGAGTTTAGAGTTTCGTGCATGGGATCAGTACTCCGATACGGCCGCACCATCTCCAGGAACCAATACGTCTGTATCTGCGACTGGCGGAACAGCTGCATACTCCTCTGCAACGAGTACGATTGAAATTTTTGTTTCGGATGTCAATGATGCGCCAGTTTGGCCCGCGGGTACAGCTGGAGGAACCTTCTCGCCGATCACAGAGAATGAAACAACCAATGGGGGAGATGCGGTCACAACCCTTTTGACCTCTCAGAACTCCGATGATGATACTGGTGCCAGCAGTGGAATCGCTGTGTTTAATGCAACATTGGGTACGAACGGGACAGGTGTTTGGCAGTATTCAACAGATAGTGGGTCCAGTTGGAGTGCACTGGGCTCCGTAGATAGTACAACGGCAATGCTGTTGCGGTCAACAGATTACGTACGGTTTGTTCCAGATGGAGACAACGGTGAGTCCGTCAATCCGTACATTGATTTTTATGTTTGGGATGGCAGTCATTCATTTGTCGGTACAACAGCGGATGTAAGCACTCGTGGCGGTACAGACCACTGTCGGACGTCAGCAGTTCATATATGTCGGTGTAGGCATCAGGGTATTCAACGACAATATCCTTGATTTTGACACCGGAAAGGCCAGCCTGCTCGATACACGCCAGCAGAGACTGTTTGTCGTAGGCACACAGCGGGGTCTTGACCCGCACCAGCATTTTTGGCTCACAGAACCACAGTCCGTGCTTGTCAGCGTGGCGCTTGGCAAAAAGGCGGCTGCTGTCGTCAAGAGTGCTAACATCAAGGGAAGACCCTGTCTTCTTGACCTGCGCCAGAAGCTTGCAGCACCGGTGCGCACACTG
>CALDQI010000620.1:0-4543 GCA_937911635.1 uncultured Pseudomonadota bacterium
GGCGGCCGGGCAACAGAACGCCCCTCTTTTTGAATTTTCTCAAATTATATCAATAATTTTTATTAAAAACCTTTCTACGAAGTTTACTACGAAGTTACTACGAAGTTTTGAAACAATTTTCAAGTAATCACTTTAATTATGAATTATTCATTTAAAAGTTGTCGATGATAAAGATATGAGAAAAATTTCAAATATAGTTGAAAACTTGATTAGACGATATGTAGAGAGTAGGGTTTAATTATTTAAAAAGAATGGTTCCTTTAACAAAGAGTTATCAAATTTTTTACTATTTAAATCAATTTTCTTTTCAAAATATTCTTTCACCAACTCTTCACTAAACTCACTTTTCTTTGAATATCTTACCTCTTTAATTTTATCCTGAAAAATAGGTTTAATTGTAAAAATAGAACCATCTTTAATTCTTTCAGCAATAGAGTGAAACGCTGACTTAACGGTAGACATAGTATACTCAAAAGGATTTGACTTTAGATTAGACATGGCATGGTACAACATTGGACCACTATCCAATCCTTTGGAGAGTAAATGAATTGTTGTTCCTACTAAATGTGGATTGTCATCATATAGTGCCCAAAAATTACAATCAGTTCCTCTATAATATGGTGATACACCAGCGTGAATGTTTATCGCTTTTTGTTTAACTAAAAAATCTACAAGTTCACCTTTTATATAACTAGAACCAAAAACAACATAAACATCACTTTTTAAAAAATCTGACAATAAATTCATTGAGCATTGATTTAAATCTCCTGAAAGCATGGGTAAAATTTTAATATTTTTCTTTTTATTATTTACATATGAATTACCAAATAAATGAGATTGAGCATTATTAACATTCTCAAAATATTTTTTAATAATTGAAGATACTTGATAATGACCTGGAACAATTCCTGGAAAAATAGTACCACACTCCTGAATGACATAAAGTTCATCGGACACTTCTGATAACAAGTTGATTAAATAATTGTGTCTATTCTTATTGGAAGTAAATAAAGTAATTTTCATTAATTCATTCTTTTAAATATATCAGCGTGGTCTTGTCTTGCTATTTCTAAAAAAGAATTGTTAATTTTTTTCATACCCTTTTCCGGTTCAATGGACATTATTTGTTTAAATCCCAACTCAATACCAAGTTCTTTTAAAATTTCTAATGTATCAGCATTATAACTGCCACAAGGATGGGACATACATTTAATTTCATTTTTTGGTTTATCTAAAATATTAGAAATTGAAGATAAGTTTTTTTCATATTCATTTTTTTGTTCATCATAACTTAATTTTTCTAATAATGTTGGATGATTGTGTGAATGTAAACCAACTAAATGTCCTAGATTATTAAGGGTTTGTAAGTCACTTTTTTCCTCAATCTTCCATTCATAACTGATGTCGCCCAATAGAGCATCAGCACCTGCAGTTCGAGCCTCTTTGATGAGGTTGTAATGGAGAAGTTCTAGAACGTAATCTTTCTCTGATTTTAATGCTGTTTTACCAACTTTTCCAAAAGAGACCGGTGTAGAACCCAGACCCGATAGTTTGGTAAAGGTACCAATGTAGAAGATACTTTCTTTATTGAAGATGGTCCCACCTTTGGCATCCACTGTGAATGAGAAATTGTCATTTGTGTAGGTTTTGTTTCCAAGCGCGTCAACGTCTACAATCATTTTGGCTTCTGCTTCAATGGGTTGGTGATCAATGTAGTGTGCTGAGATTTCCGCTTTTCGCTGTAAGCCAACTTTTGCTGAATCGATCGTTTCAACGGTTTTGGTGATTTTACTGGTTGAGCATGCCGTTAGCAAGGCTGCAAATATAATGTTTCGCATGGTATCTCCGAAGTTGATATGCACGGTGATAATATCACATACGCTTATTGCCGGCACGGTCTATTCAAGAACTTTAAAGCGACGTCTGTGTAAACGGTTTTAATTGTGCTGGATTTCATGTGAGTCATAGTGTATGTCTTCTCCATGAACCATTCACTTTCATGAAGTGTATTCATTTTTCATATAAGGGTATTTAAGGAGTTGAGATGTCCAGTGACCAGTACAGTAATCCATTGGTGTCCAGATATGCGTCAAAAGAGATGTCTTGGATATTTTCCAATCAGAACAAGTTTTTGACTTGGCGTCGATGCTGGATTGCACTGGCAACAGCACAACAAGAATTGGAATTGGACATTTCCAATGAACAAATTCAAGAGATGACTCAAAATATAGACCTGCTTGATCTCGGTAAAGCCGCTGAATATGAACGGAAGTTTAGGCATGACGTTATGGCACATGTACACCACTTTGGAGATGTATGTCCCAAGTCTAAAGGGGTGATCCACTTGGGGGCGACATCGTGTTTTGTGGGGGACAATACAGATTTGATTCAACTCAAAGAGGCTTTGGAGTTGCTATTGCCAAAATTGGTGTCTGTTGTCGCCGCCCTCTCTAAGTTTGCAACCACGTATGCGGCATTGCCCACCTTGGGGTTTACCCATTATCAGCCAGCACAACTGACAACTGTTGGTAAACGGGCGACATTATGGACGGCAGATCTGCTGATGGATGTACAGACGCTTGAACGCTGTTTAGAGGACCTTCGATTTAGAGGGGTCAAAGGGACGACTGGAACACAAGCTTCATTTCTCCAGTTGTTTGATGGCGATGCACAAAAGGTCTCGCAGTTGGATGCTCGAGTGACGGAATTGATGGGCTTTAACAAGCGAATCATTGTTTGTGGTCAAACGTATTCTCGGAAAGTGGATGCCACAATTTTAAATGCGCTGGCTGGATTTGGGGCTACGATCCACAAATGGGCGACAGACTTGAGATTGCTTGCCAACCTAAAAGAGATTGAAGAACCTTTCGGTACATCTCAGATTGGCTCTTCAGCCATGGCGTATAAGCGCAATCCTATGCGATCTGAACGGGCTTGTGCATTGGCTAGATTTTTGATGAATCAAGCAGGGAACGCCTTGCAAACACATGCGGTGCAGTGGATGGAAAGAAGTTTAGATGATTCCGCCAATCGTCGACTGTCTATTGGGCAGTCTTTTCTGGCGGCGGATGCCATTGTTGACATCATGCACAATGTTGCGAGTGGGTTGATTGTTTATCCCAATGTGATCAAAGCCAGGATTAACAGTGAATTGCCCTTTATGGCGACAGAAAATATCATCATGGAAATGGTTTCCAAAGGTGGCGATCGCCAAGAGGTTCACGAACAAATTCGCCTTCATTCGTTGGCAGCCGCAGCGCAAGTAAAAGAGTTGGGGTTATCCAATGACTTGATTGAACGTATCCGTTCGGATGGCTTTTTCAGTCCGATTCACTCTGTCCTTGACCGACTGCTCGATCCCAATACTTTTATTGGACTGGCTGATACACAAACACTTCAGTTTTTGTCTGCAGAGGTTGAACCACTCCTTCAGCGTTATCAAGATCAACTTAGAGCCGCTGGAACATTGAAAGTCTAGACCAAACCAGGTTTGTCTCTTTGAGTCTAGCGATACAAAATACCGAGCGATGTTCCAACTTGTTTGACTTCGGGATTGTCAATCTCAACTTGAATCGAGATGAAGACCGTCTGAGACTGTTTGCTCTTGTACACCATCAGTGCTTCGCGTCCAAACTCGGATACACTGGATAGGATGTCGCCCTTTTCATCGTATAAAGTCAGCTGGATGACATCACTTTTATCATCTGTACAGGTCAGAAATTCATATTCCATATCCCCCAATAAAGTGAGTGGATAGGACTTAAATTCTCCGTGTGCGAGATGATCCACTTCCGCAGTTCGTAAAGTCCATTCATCGTCATAATCATCCCAGACTTTGACTTCCAAGCAGGATCGGGCTTCCTCTTCATCTGGCAAGTCCAGTTCAAGGTCCAGTGTATTTGGAGCTGTGTGTTTGTCATCGAGGACAGTTGTTCCTTCCATAGAACGCGTAGCCGTTTTATCCGGTCCAATGGCGTACAATCCTTGTCCAAAGCCGACAACCTGTTTGTTGTCAAGGAAAAGGAGAACGCTTTGACCTTCTTCGAACTTCGGTGCTCCAGGGACATCCATCGTGATTCCATTTACCGTGCCGCCGATAACATCGAACGTGAAAGATTGGCTTTTACTACCAACAAAGTTGTGATCAATGCTTACTGTGACCGATGTTTTGATCACCCCGTCCACTTGTTTACTCTCTAAATGTTTGACGGTGCCGCTGATGACATCATGAGCCAAATCTGTCATCTCTTCAATCGAATAGAGGGTGCCGTATGTAGTTGCTTCTGCTGCGTTCAGTCCAACTGAGGCAACCAATGTCATCCATAATATTCTCATGCAAACTCCTAGAATGTAATCAGTGTACTGAAAATTTATCGACTTCTGTGTAAAAAACTGTATTTGAACTTATCACTCAAACTACTCTTTATTTGTCACAATGTCTGAGGGATGGATTGTCGCGGCAGATTTTCTTGATCAGATTGTACACGCCTAGATCTTTCGTTTTGTTCTCAAACATCGCTGCACAGTTTGGTCCACTTTTGTC
>CALDQI010000621.1:0-8443 GCA_937911635.1 uncultured Pseudomonadota bacterium
ATCATGCTGTCATGGGCCGCCATGCAGGCAGAGCAGCAGTCGTGAATCTTCTTAACTCTTCGAGTTTAACCGGAAGAAATTTACGACTGCTGCTCTGCCTGCATGGCGGCCCATGACAGCATGATACGACTTGGGTCAAAAGTTGGACCGAAAGAACTTGAGATTGAGGTCCGAATTTTGACCCAAGAGTGGGACGTGAAGAAAGTGTCTGTAAACGTATACATGGATAGATCAATGATGTCTATCCACCATGCACATTTGGCTTCTACATTGCGTTGGATGTGAAAGAACGAATTCGCATGGTGCTACACCACACGGAGCGTGATTCAAAGAATGAAACAAACACTCTAAAGCGAAATACATCTCTAATTTACAACACTTTACAAACCGTGTCAATCTAAAAAACAAAACAACCCCCATTGACAAAATGTCCATGAGGGTCGGTATTTCCGTACGAGTCTTGGGGCACTGGGTAAGCCGATACCCCTTGTCATGAGGCTAAAGCCCTTCGAATGGATTGCACTGTGCGTTTTTCTTTTGCTCTAGAGCAAATTCAGAAGGAAAAACGACACAGTGTAATCCATTCGAAGGGCCTTAGCCTCATGACTTTAGGCGGTATCAATTTGGCATACTCATTGCGTCGGATGTAAAAGAACGAATTCGCATGGTGCTACACCACACGGAGCGTGAGTCCAAAAATGAAACAAACACTCTAAAGCGAAATACAGTTACAGTATATAGTACGCCGAGTCTATTATCAATAAATTACTGTACTATTTGTACCGTTGATCTATTGTAGTGTTGATCTAAATCGGACCGTGCATAAAAGGCTGTTGATCTGAGTCTGAATGCATTCATAAGAGCTTTGGATAACTCTACTCTATATCATCGAATAGAGCCAACAAACGCTCAATTGCACTTTTCCCCTTTTCCGGCTGGGCAGAATAGACGAATGATGCATACCCCAACAAAGTATTCAGACTCTCATTTTCATAGAGTGCTTTACCCTGTTCTTGATTGTGGATGGCGGCTCGAAGCATGTCTTTGACTTCAGAAGGTACTCGAACACCCATATCTTCGTTTACAACCAACCCCGTAACTTCCTGTCTATCACCACGCCCCATCGTTTTCGATTTCGTTGGATGGACTCGGAAACCTTCACCCTTGATGCCTTTTTTCTTAGAGCCCTCAACAATACTGGTGACGACTCCCTGAATCCAAGATGCTTTATGTGATGAATCTCCTGTGACTGCAGAAATGGTTAAATCATCCGCATAACGAGTGTATCGCAATCCATGCTTTTGAGCGAAGCCTGTCAACCGACGATCCAACTGCAATGCAGCTAAATTCGTAAGCATTGGACTGGCTGGAGACCCTTGGGGTAAGCAACGCGGCCCCATCGCGACATGGACCCACTTCTCTTCATTGGTTTTGGGGTCGGTAATCTTCATTGCCTGTCGAGGCGATTCAGTGCAAATCAAAGCCAAAATCGTTGCGATTCCCTCAATGTACCCCATACCACGAAAAATCCCTTTAACACGTGGGAAGGTCAACGATGGAAAAAAGTCTTTGAGATCCATACTCAATATGAACTCAGAGTTGGTATGGACCTGAGCATTGGTAACAATTGATCGCCCGTGCACGAACCCGTGGGCAGCTTCATGTACAGGCATTCGCACCAAAATATTGCGTAGGATCCACTCTTGCAAGGATTTTAACTGGGGCATTGGAGCAGAGATGTATCGTTTACCACCACTCTTCTTTGGAATGGAAAACGTCCGATAATGAGTCACTTCTGCTACATCACGATGATAACAAAACCAACGCAGCTTTGGAATATCCATATCGGGTACAACTTCTTTAAAAGATTCAACAATGTCTTCCACAGAGTCCAAGGCTGGTAAATCATTGTCCTTGCGACGATCTTCATGGTTGGTTTTATAAGCATCATAGAAGTCTCGTTGTAAGACATCATTCCAATAAATACCGTCACCCAAGTGGCTGATGTGGGTAGCTTTGTACGCCGCCCAAGTCAAAGGACGCAACTCATCTCGAACCACATCTTCACGCTGACGATTGAGGATGTACTCTTGCTTTCTTTGATCAACGTGTTTGCTTTGTTGCTTTCGAGCTTCAGGATCCGAACCTGGAAACAACTGTTGTGCCTCAATTTGCACTTGTCGAACCAACTTAATCAGTGAGATCCTCTGTTCTACTTTGATACCACGTCGTTTCAGTTCGGCAAGCACATACTGTTCTCTACCACCCATCTTGTCGATTTCGTCCTGCAGTGCAACCAATTGCTCTTGACTCATCTTCTTTGTTGCCATGATTGTTTCTCCAATTTGTAAACTGTATGAAAGGGACTTATCAACCAGCGTTGACAAAGCCTTCTTCTTCTAATTCTGCGATGCGACTTTGATAGGCTCTCGATGCATCTTCTTGACGCTGATACAAACGAACTCGGCGTTCAGGCTTCTTGGCCACACCATTCAAGTCATCGATCGTTCCCCACTCATCAATCACACGACGACCGCGAATACTGATCCGATGTCCTGTACTGTCACCTTCCAAAACCTTGACCAAAAGACTCTTCGCCAAAGATTGCAATCCTGTTTCGCCACCCAAAATATGCTCACGACAATAGTGAATCCATAGAGCCTGCAAGTGACTGCAAACAGAGCCCGCGCCCATCGCTTTGACATACGCACAATCACATCCTGGTTTTGCAAGTGCACCATCGGCATTCAATTGCAGTTTTGGATGGAAGACGGGATCTTCTGTCTGAAAGGACATCTTAGCTTGTGAGACACGTACTGGTTCTGTCTGATACGTCACCTCACCATTCATCTTCACCTTATTGACTCGAGCAAAATCGACTGCTCCAGTCGGTTTAACATGAATCTTGCCGTCTATATCCACACGACCTTGTGCAACGATCTCATAGGCTCGATTTTCATTTTTGTAATTTCCGCGTTCCACACCAAATTTCAATGCATCTAGATTCATCGATTCATCTACGAACAACTCTCGGTACTGATACCCTTGAACACCTGCGTTTGGCGCGACAACTCCTCGTTGTACAGCACAAACCAAAGCCGCGCGTACAGTTACTACATCCAAACCTGTTTGAGATGTCAACTCGTCCACAGTAGCAGAGGAAGTTTCTTTCAAAACCGACAGCACTTCATCAAAATGAGCAGGAACTTCCGTATCGCGTCGCAGGGATTGGTCCCGCAAAAGTCCACGAGCCCAATTTGCCGGGCTATACCCCATCGTCGCGTATGTATAAGAGACACTGTCCGAATTCAGAGTCCAAAATGCCGGCAAGGCCTCTCCCATCAAGCTCACATCAACATGGTCTATGTAGGGCAGTAAAGGCTCTAAACGTACTAGTTTATCGCGATTACCATAGTCCAAACTAGCCGATCGCCCACCTTGATACGGTCCTGATGGGCTCACCACTTTGATTCCCCATGGTGCAATGTGCATCTCAGGACTGATACCGTTGATCAAAACGAGACGCAACGCCTCACTTTCCCCTTTGTCCGATTTGTTCAATCTCAAATGACGCAAGACATTGTATAAATCAATCCTTTTGAAACGGGCTTCGGGATTGGTCGGAAGGGATGACGCCGCCAAGAACTGTAGAACCTCGCGTCGCCAATGGTTGTCACAAACGAAATCTTTATGCACAGCTCCAGTGAATCTCTCTTCTGCAGCGTCCGCTGAAATCGAAATACGAAGGATCAGATCCTTCTTGGCTGTGATTTGAAACAATCCACTCATCAAGTCTGGGCCTACCTCTATGGTACTCGTACCCGTCATGACGTCACCCGTCACCTGATAACTCGACGCAGGAATGAAAATTGTCCCCATATCTTGCGCATTGAGAGCCATACCTTCAATGGTAATGCCCTTAGCGCTGATCGACAGTGTCGGATCCATACCGACCATCGATTCCGGATCCGAGCGGCGAATCGTTTGAAAGAAACGATTGCGAGAAACAGCCAAATTTTCGGAACGTGTATCGTAATTAATGGTCCCTTTACCGGTCGAAGAACGATAGTGGAAGCCCGGCTCTAATACAAGCATCAAGGCATTCAATGCTTCTCTAATCGCACCAACATTGCGTTTTGGGATGGTAATCGTAGCGGCTACAGGACGGGCCGTATCCGCGAACAAGTGCAACGCCTGCGGTGACTCTTGAAAATGGGACAAGCCATTGTATTGGAAGTATTTGGTTCTTTCACCCATGGAAAACCTCAGATAAATGAAATGGACAAATTGAAATAAAGAATGAGAGAGAAGGGTGATTAGGAACGATCCGCTCGGCGAACATGCAATGGCACACGTCGGCGATATGCCACCTTTGCCGCTCTGGTAGCCAACAGACGGAGTTCAAAACTCAGATCCTTATCATCAGACAAGTCCCGTAAGTAGTACTCGGCTTTGTCTGTTGCCATAACGGAGAGTGCATTGAACAGTGGTGATACGTTGCTTTCTTGATCCGTATCGAGAAGACCGTCTTCATCGCGCAACGAATCAATGACGTTTTTAAACACTTCAACATCACGAAAACGTGTCAACAACATCACCATAGCACTTGATGCAGATGCATCTGACAGTGCAGATAGCACAGCCGCCTGCAACTGATTGTGCGCTCCTTTCAACACATCTGCCAAACGCATCATCGAGGCAGAGTCATGTTCAACCCACTTCAAGATACGAGGCAAGACTTCTTCAACGTTATCGATAGACAGATGAGTGATGACAAGTGATCGAAGACTTCGATCGCTGGACTTTATGACACCATCGACAAAATCCCAATCAACAAGACCAGACTCCAAATAGAGTTCGAATAGGTCCGCAAATTCATTCTGTGCAGGTGCATGCTCACTCAACCTCAACGATCCCAAAGTATCTTGTAGAATCTGAACCACCGTTTCATGTACGGGAAGGTCACCTGACAATCCTAAGAACTGACACAGTCCACTCAGATAGATGTCATAGTGCAATTCCGTATCTCCATCACTAGCACCAAAACGACGTTTTGATACAGCGATCTGAAACTGATCATTCAAGAAAGAAACAAATGAGACAAAAGTGTCCATCTGCTCTGCAACAGCGTCCAGATTGTTTTTCAACATTGTAACCGCTACTATTGCTAGTGACAGTGCTTGTAAGGAAGCCCAGTTAGCGCTATTTTTCTTACCGTAGTTTGCTAGTGTTTGGTTCTTACCATAGCCGAATATCCCTTGACCGCCAATGGTGTTAGCCGCCGTTCTAGCCGTTGTGGCTAGTAGGAGAAGCCCTGATGCTACCTCGACATATGTCCAAGTTTGTGAACTCAGCCCTAAAACACTGCTCGAACCGTGCATTATACTCACTCATCTGAGGGGGGTGACGCCTAAAACGCCTTCGTATCAATCATAAATCCAAGCAACGCCGGAGTCATCTGTTTTGATTTTCCATGTGCCGCCCATGATGATTAACATCGGCTTGCCTTTATCAGGCATGGTGGCGTAGAGGGCCGGTAAGTTTCCGTCATTGGTTTCTTCATTGAAAATATGATTGAACCTTTGGTTCTTAGCGTTTCCGTCTTTACCACTGACGTACCCGATAGACCAGCAACCGCCTTCTCCGACTTTGTACCAAACATCTCCCACGTCTACTTTTATCTTCTCTATTTTATCTACGGGTTGGCCGTTCATGTGCTCGTAGAGTTTCTTTGCCTTCTCCAACTTCTTTGGCTCTGCTGGGTTTGATTTTGGTGGCGGAAAACTTCTATTCACAGTAGACTTAGAGTAATGTGTTTCTGCTATTCTTAAACCTACTGCAAACCTTTGCTTTCTGTTAGGAAACTCCGATTTCATCTTAGCGGAGTCCATTAATCGGTCCACGTATTTTTTGACGGTCTCTTTTCTGACCTTGCCGGTTTTCTTTGACTTCGATGCTTTCGGTTTAATCGCTTCTTTGATTAAAGGATTCGGTAGGGAACCCGGATTGAACTCGAACAATGTAGTTTGTGTTGATTCTTCTTTCCCAAGATTGTCACCAACGGTTTTTTCTACGCCATATATTTTGTTGTCTTCATCGTCAGGGTCAATCATCGCCTCTGATGCTTCGGTTATGTCGTCGGTCCCGGTGACATGTTGACCACCGTACTTGTTGTCATGTGCTTCCGGCTTGATTATGTGGCCACCATTTTTCTTTGGATTCGACCTTACTGGGTTAGAATAAGAGGCAACTGAGGGGTATATTCCCGGTATTCCTACCTCTCTAGCAGCCTCTAGAACTGTTTCTTCGTCATCGAAAATCATTTCGATGTCATATCTGCCGAGTAAATCTAACATTACATTTTTCTTGTATTTCGCAGCGGTGTAGTTTCCTCCACCACGAGACTTTACGAGGATGTCTCCGGTTGGTGACATTGACAGTGGGAATCCCTTGGATTCTAGTTGCTTGATTGTTTTCTGATTAACGGTAGCAGGTCTATTAGTTAGATATATTATTACATATCCCTTATTAGATAATTCTTTTACTAATTCTTTAGCCCCATAAATTACCGTGTCCTTCTTCATAGACTTGTCAGAATACAGGAAGTCGTTTCTCTTTTGATACGCTTTCCCTTTGCTCATCAAACCTTTAACAATCGCTTTTCCTTTCTTGTCAATTAACCCCGCCCTGATTGCGTCGCGGAATCTTTGTTCAGGATTTAGAAGAGTGTTGTCAATATCGAAGATAACTGCCTTTTCCTTGATGTCTGTATTCATTGAATACACTGGATTTGCCTTTACTTCTGCTTGCATTGAGTGGCCACAAGTCTCACATCTTGCACAGTGAGGGTTATTTTTTATACCACATTGAGAACAGTAGATTGAGTCGGACACACTTACCGCAGGGTAGGCTTCCTTATTTGGCTATTGGGTCTAGAAATAAGGCCTTATCCTGTCTCTAACCTCGTCAGCGTATTCTTCGACCTTCATTTCCTTTGGTTTAGGCAACTTCAAATCTATTGCGCTAGCAAGGCTCACCAACGCTTCTACTATGTCTTGGGCCGAAACAACAGGTTGTTCTATTCTAAAGTTTTGGAAATTATTGACTATGTCTTTTTGCACAGGACTTAATTTTTCAACCATTTGAACACACAAGTCGATTGACTTGTAGTATCCTTTTGGATAATATCTATCGGGGACACTGTTTTGGGTACCGGGGACCCTGCGACCTAGGAAAGTGGTGGGAACCACTTGCCCTGATACATCTTCGAAAAACGTGTTCAGCCTTCGATTAAATTGACCTTGTGATATTGCTGCACCAAGTGTTCTTGCTAGCAGTGGTGGGGAGCGAATAACTCGACGAACATCGTTAATCAGGTCTTTGAGTCTTGACACTGCTCTCTTCATGGCAACTGTGGTTGCATAACTTGAAGTTTTCACATTACGCGTGCCTTGTCCTTGGGCTTGGAAGTGAGCGATTGCGGCGTCTAAATTAACTCCGAAATCGTTAAGCCTGTCAAGTACTCCGTCTATCTTCAATCTAAGTAATTGATACTCGGGGTTTCTAGCATTGACGAACTCAACAATTTCGTCTATCTCATCGGCCAAAGCCTCTCTCTGCATTTTATTGGTTGGGTCGTCGAAATCTCTCTTTGGTCGGTGCTGTCCGAAACCAACGCTCTTGTGAGATGCTAAGAGTCCTAGGGCCTCCTCGGTGACTTCGTTGATATCGACCATTATGTCGGTAATTGTGGCGAAATTCGATTTGCTATTCTCGTCTATGGTGACCTGTATCTTATTCAGAGTCATGTTGACTCCGGGCTCGGTGATTCTCTCTTTGACTTCATCTGAGATGTATTGTAACCCGACGTCTCCCTTCATTAATTCGTCTTCAAGTTTCTTGAGTAGGTCATCCACGATTGTCTTATCGGTTGAATTTATCGGTGTTCCTCTTTTCTTAGGGAATGGTTTGGTTAGCATGTAATTCTTGTAAACCAAAGAAGCGGTATTGGTTGCAGCATCCACTGAGCCTTGATAAGCAGTCGCTTCTGCCTGAGTCATGATTTTATTTTGTATTTCTGTCCTCAGTGCGTCGTAATTTACTTTGAAGGTCAAGAAAGTCAAGACTTCGTTCTCACTTGCCTCGGTGTTTTCGCAAATGTCTTTTATGATTTTCTTCAACTCTGATGGGGTCATCCCACTGGCAACACCAGCAAAAGCCGTGTTGGTGGTTCCACTTTTCACATTCAGGTCCTCTAGAGACCTTCTCAGTAATTCTAAAATCAAAACTCTCTCGCCTTCATTGACAGTGTATTTGTATTTGTTCTGCGAGTATTCCTCGACTCCTGCAAAGAGAGTCATTAGTGGTACGACCTTCTCTGTGAGTTTCATTAACTGTGTTTCTGCTTCGGGAGCAAAAATCTTTCGATATTGCCGTGTTAATT